>CAZQKJ010000430.1:0-3680 GCA_964593315.1 uncultured Granulosicoccaceae bacterium | reverse complement strand
AACCTGCCAGAACCTGATCTCTATACAAGCGTCGCACCTTACGCGCGTTACCTTTCATAATCGCGTTACCTAATGTGACCTGGCCGTCACCGCCAATGACGACCTCGGCACCGCGGCGCACGGATACGATGGTGGTACCTCGAAATTGTTCCAACTAAGTCTCCCGAACTCGTCAAGTAGCCAGATTCGACTACACTCATATTGTACTGGTTTAGCGTACTTTTATTAATCAGCGAATCACACAATGCCACACCCTAGCAAGCATTGTGGAGAATGACTGCAGGCAACAGGGTATGTGGTAACACCATGCGCATAGTTCAAGAACTACTGGGCCTCTTTTCCGCAAAAGAGCGCCGCAAACAAGCACTTACAGCGAAGTTAATTCGACCTCAGTTAATCTCTGAATCGAATTCAGAAGCGGACCGCAAGCCGCAGGACAACACACACCTGCCATGCGACCCGGATGGCGTGAAGTCCTGGCTGGTGATCCACAGTGCGTTCAATAATTCAGCATCGGTAAAAAACCTGACCCGCATGCTGGCTCACAATAACAGCAGTGACATCACACCGTTCAATCGGCTGCAGATTATGCAGCACTTTGAGAAGCCTTGTCAGCATGCATTGCAGAGTCTCGACACTAATTATTTGTACCTGGACCTGCCATTGACTGAAGAGGCTGAAAACGCATTTCAAACAGCCATTGGCATTAGCTGCGAAATGGCACTGGGTTACAAAACTGTGGTCGCGGAGCTGATTCAGCACAAAACCAAAGACGCGACAGATTGTAGAAAACAGGCAATCAGCCGGGCCCTGAGGCATCTGACAAGTATTGCAATGAAGCACGCACAAACTTATCGAGAGTGGCCGAAGGATCTTTGGCAAGATGCCAATGCTTTTGCGAGACTGGCGATGCTCGAACCACAGGGGAAAGGCAAAAAGGGTAACAAAACTTGTCGGATTCTTCAGTCAGGGGCAGAACCACTGGATAGCTTACAGCTGTACTCTCGTTTGTGCATGCTCCATATCCTGAACACAAACAGTTACCGCCCTGAGCAGTTACAAGAATTGTACGTAGCACTGACTAAACTGCCGGCGATGTCTTTTGAGTCGCAAGCTACCGGCCAGGGTTATCAAGACTATAGTGTCTGTGCGGATAGTGAACCTGTGCAAAGTCAGTTTACGCGATGCAATAAATCTGACAATGCCTTGTATTTCTCGATAGCCTCACAGTTAACGCTGCTTGAGTCGCAAAAAGACCATGCCACAGACCCTGCAATATATTCGTTAATCAATTTGGCCGATACTCAAAGACGCATTGTCAGTCGGGTATCACGCAATAACTTGATCAATGCACAGTCCGGCTTGAAGGAGATACATGCACTCATGCGTGTCAAGCCACCTTCAAAGAATTTCAACGCACAATCAAACCACCCAGCCGTGTTGAATGAAGACGATAGCTCAAGAGTACAAAATACAAACGATTTGCTGAATGCAGTCACACCAGCTGAGTTTGGTGCCGATTTCATTGTTGAGAACCAAGGCGAAAACGGTTTCGGACTACGCTGGTCGAATGCCGGCATCTGTAGCTTGCAGGTGGGTGAACTTATTGCCCACTGTTATAGAAATAATACCAATCAACTTGCCTGGTATTTAGCAGTAGTACGATGGCTTAAAGCCGATACTGACAAATCCCTGCGGCTCGGCATTGAAACGATTACCCGGCATGCCGATGCTTGTGATGTGTATCGCTTGAATAAAGGTGATGAACAAAACAACACACCGGTTGAAGGCCTGCTTGCAGAATATAGTTCGACCGGCCGCAAAGTGACGCTAATTCTACTGCCCCTACACAAATTTAAACCCGGTGAAACTGTCGGTTACCGTGATCAGGAAGGATTCAAACTCGTTAAGCTGTTAGAGCCTGTATCGTTACGAGGGAACTTTCAGTGTTTTGCAGTAAACACAGTCACTGACTCTTCAAGTCCGGTACTCGATTCAATCGATCCAGCCTTATCTGTGCAAGGCTCACAACGCTCTGAGGCAATGCACCAACTGCGCACTTCGATCGCAGCCGAATAGGGTAAAACGCTATTCGGGCTTGTCGGTGCTATTTGCGGCCTTGCGTGATGCTCTTGGGTGGGCGCGCTCATAGACCCGCGCCAGATGTTGGAAATCGAGGTGGGTATAAACCTGGGTGGTGTTAATGTCCGCGTGGCCAAGCAACTCCTGCACAGCACGTAAATCTCCGCTCGACTCAAGAAGGTGGCTTGCAAACGAATGCCGCAACAGGTGTGGATAAACGTTATTCGCAATGCCTGTGCGGGCAGCCAGTGTTTTCAGGCGTTGCTGCACACTGCGTGCGGATATTCTGCTCCCGCGTTTACTAATGAAAAGTGCTGAATCAGTTGCATTGCCTTTTTGAAGCTCCGAGCGCCGGCACATCCATTCATTCACCGCCGCAAGAGCCGCAGCGCCTACCGGTAAGTCTCGAGTCTTTGAACCTTTACCCGTTACCCTGACCATACCGGACTGCATGTCGATGCTGTCTATATCCAGCTGCACCACTTCGGCGAGTCGCAGTCCACATGAATAGATCAACTCAAACAGTGCACGATCCCGAAGTAGCAGTGCATCATCCCCTTTCAATGCAAAAAGCCTTTGAATATCCTCTATTTGTAGCGTTTCAGGCAGCGCTTTATGATCTTTAGGTGCAGGTACATCGGCAACCGGATTAACTTCAATCAGTTTGTGTCTGATCAGGTACTTAAACAGAGAACGCACTGCTGATAAGCGCCGTGCCAGGCTTCGACCCGACAGACCGGCTGCATGCTGAGCCGAAATAACCGTGCGCATATTGAATGCATTAGCGCCGGCCCAGTCGGCAACGTCAAGGTTAGCCAACTCTAGCGCTACCTGCGATAGATCACGCCGATAATTGGATACGGTATGAGGCGAATAGCGTTTTTCAATCGCCAGAAATTCACAGAATACGTCCACCGCCACTTCAAACCCGACCGGGTTCAACTTATTAGCGGCAGATGCAAGACTCATAAACCGTTACCGTTAAACTGACTTGGCATCGAGCCTAGTAAAACACTGCCAGTCGGGCGCTTAATAATGCTCCGAAGCGAGTCAGAAAATCAGTGCCCATATGAGGTGCGAAACGCTCCCGATTAGTACTGGCGAGAGCGAGATAACCGTAATCTCCGGTGCCAGCGCTTGATTGCTGATCACTATTGATAGGACGAACGGTAGCGGTACTGCCGAGACGAATGATTGCAATAGATTTTATTGCACCATCACTGTTCGGGAAAAACTGATTCACCCGGCTCGACACAGGGTAACCACAGTAAACCGGATGCGTGTTATGCAAGCCGCTCAGAGAGGCGCACTTTTTTTCATCTATTAAAGTGACGTAGTCCTCCAGGCCTTCAGCGCAAACATCAACCACGTCATTGTTTACAATAACCGCACTACTCATTTCACATCGCAAACGTTTCTGAAGTACATTTTTGGTAAAGGTAAAAACGTCAGTCAAAGAGCCGGCTGATATCAGTCCGATCGAGTAGTCATGCAACAGCTCAGATAATTGATCATTCTGCTGTGCAACATCGACAATCTCTGAAAGCTGCTCTTGCAGACAGGTATATTGCTCGCGCTGTATCGACAACCGTCGCTCT
>CAZQKJ010000429.1:0-3688 GCA_964593315.1 uncultured Granulosicoccaceae bacterium | reverse complement strand
GAAGATTTAGTGCCCTCGCTGGCGGCATTTTTAATACGCAGTTCTACGGCGTCCATACCGATTTTGTCTGCTAATTCATCGATAACACTTTCTACAGCAAAGGCTGCCATGGGTGCTGAAGGTGCGCGGTAGGCAGTGGTCTTTGGGCGGTTGACCAGTACTTCGAGTCCCACCGTTTTTACATTCGCAAGGTTATAACAGGCAAATGATGTCATCGCACCCAGTTGTGCCCATGATGCGGCATAGGGTCCGCTGGTGTATCTGAGTTCGGCTTCTCCGGCTGTGATGATGCCGTCTTTGGTGACGCCAATTTTCATATCAATCGATGTAGCACTGGTCGGACCCGACGCTCTGAATACTTCTTCACGTGTCATAACAAGTTTGACTGGTCGGTTCGCTTTGCGTGACAAGGCGAGCGCTACCGGTTCTACCCACAAGTGGGTTTTGCCACCAAAGCCACCACCAATTTCTGATGAAGTCACTCGTAGTTTTGCCATGTCCATACCGAGCAACTCAGCACATTGTTGCCTGAATACAAAGTGACCCTGAGTACACACCCACAAGTCTCCACTACCATCGGGGTTTACGTTTGCAACACAGGCATGCGGTTCAATATAACCCTGATGTGTTTGTCCGGTTTTGAAATTGCGTTCTACGATGACATCGGCTTGTTCAAAGCCTGCAGCCACATCACCGTGGCCGAATTCACTGCGTGCTGCAATGTTTGACGCTTTAGCGGGTGTAGGTTCTACACCTTTGGTGAAGCATTTTTTGTTTATAAGCGGGGCCTTGGGTTTAATCGCTTCATCAACGTCTGTGACGTGTTTTAGAACTTTGTATTCCACTTTGATGAGCTTTAAGGCTTTTCTGGCGGTGGGTGCATCAATGGCGGCTACCGCTGCAACGGCATGCCCGTCGTAGCAGGCCTTTTTACCCGCCATGCAGTTGTCAAGAATTTCTACCAGTTCGCCGTCTATCCGGGTGTTGAAGTCTTTGCTGGTAACAATGGCTTTAACACCACGTAGTTTTTCGGCTTTGCTGGTATCAATTTTAACGATAGTTGCATGGGCGTGCGGGCTGCGCAGTATGAGTCCGGTCAGTTGCCCTGGCATATTGTAGTCTGCACCGTAGCGTGCACTACCCGTGACTTTGTCTATGCCGTCGGGGCGGACCGGGCGAGTGCCAACAGCGTTAAAGTCGCGCTTGGTAAATTGTTCGTCTTTGCCCATGGTTTATGCTCTCTTCATTACTTTGGCGGCGTCAAGGACGGCGCGAACAATTTTGTCATAACCGGTGCAACGGCACAGGTTGCCAGCCAGTGCGTAACGCACTTGTGTTTCTGTTGGATCCGGGTTTTTGTCGAGCAATGCTTTAGCGGCAATTAAAAAACCCGGTGTACAGATGCCACACTGAAGGGCCGCATGTTCGAGGAACTTTTCCTGTAGCGGGTGAAGTTGATTGCCATCACTCATGCCTTCGACAGTTTCTATGCTTCTGCCTTCGGCTTCAGCTCCGAGTACCAGGCAGGAACACACCAGAGCACCGTCCAGTGTGATGCTGCAGGCACCACAGTCGCCAGTGCCACAACCTTCTTTTACACCAGTCAGTCCCACCCGGTCACGCAGTGCATCAAGTAGTGTTTCATCCGGCTCACATACAAACTCTATGTCGTCGCCGTTGATGGTTGAATAGACATGTACTGACATTAGAGTTTTCCTCCGGCGCGGGTGTAGGCAAGCTGTGCGGCACGCCTGGCAAGTACGCCGGCCACTTCAGTTCTGAATTCCACTGTGCCTCTTTTATCATCGATGGGTTTGCAGGCGGCAGCACAAGCAGTTGACAGTGCGTGCAGTGTGTCTTCAGTAAGCTTCTGGCCGATGATGGCTTTTCCTGCCGCAGGTACGAGTACCGCGGTCGGCGCGACAGCACCGAGTGCCACTCTGGCTTCGGTAATCACGCCGCGCGGTCCGACGCTAAGATTGACCGCAGCGCTGACGACCGCAATGTCCATCTCTGTGCGTGGTGTGAATCGCAGATAGGCATCGCGGGTTTTTGCCGTGCGTTTGGGCAAAACTATTGACTCAACAATTTCACCTTTTTTGAGTGATGTTTTGCCGGGCCCGGTGGCAATATCTTCAACATTGACGCGGCGACTGCCTTTGGGTCCTTTGATAACTGCCTTGGCTTTGGCCGCGATGAGTGCCGGAACACTATCGGCGGCAGGGGAGGCGTTACACATATTGCCAACAATGGTGCAGCGGCCCTGTATTTGATCGGAGCCGATCAGATTGGCAGCTTCAACCACACCGGGCCACGCTTTGCTGAGTGCTTTGTGCTCGCCCAGTCGTGCGCAGGATACAGCGGCACCTATAGAGAATCCGGTGGCGGTTTTTTTGATGTCTTGCATGGCGGGTATGTGCTTGATGTCAACGATGACATCGGGCTCGATAGCCCCGCCTTTCATGCGAACCAGTAAGTCGGAGCCACCTGCCAAAATATGGACGGCGCCTTTTGATTTGGCCAGTAGCTTTACCGCATCGGCGGTCTTTTCCGGGGCTAGATATTCCAAACGAGGATTGCCTTGTTGATTGTTGGGATTAGGCAGCGAGTGTGTTTCAATCGTGCGGTTGGGTCAACACTTGTGAACAGCGCATCGCGGCGCTTTGCGTTTTCAAGGACAGTGGTTCTGCACTTGTTGGATACAGGAGTGGAATTTTCACGCTAATTGCACCTACACTAGTGATATTGCAACTGCGAATACTGGAATCGGCATGGCACAAACACAGACAGATCAGCTCCACCACGTGAGTACGCCTGAATCTGCGCGGGCAAAAATGCCGCACTTCAACTGGCAGGACCCGTTTCTGCTCGAGCAGCAGTTGCTCGAGGAAGAACGCATGATCCGCGATACTGCGCATGCCTATTGTCAGGAAAAACTCGCTACCCGCGTGGTAGAAGCGAATCGCAATGAGACTTTCGATCGTGACATCTTCAACGAGATGGGTGAGCTCGGTCTGCTCGGTGCCACCATCCCCGAGTCTCTGGGCGGGATCGGTGCGAGTTATGTAAGTTATGGATTGATCGCCCGCGAGGTTGAACGGGTGGATTCAGGCTACCGCTCCGCCATGAGTGTGCAATCGTCGTTGGTTATGCACCCGATCTTCGCGTTCGGTACTGATGCACAACGTGAAAAGTATCTTCCCAAACTGGCAAGCGGTGAGTATGTCGGGTGTTTTGGTCTGACCGAACCTGATCATGGTTCTGACCCGTCATCGATGATTACTCGCGCTAAGAAAACCAACGATGGTTATGTTATCTCGGGCTCCAAGAACTGGATAACCAACTCACCAGCTGCCGATGTTTTTGTTGTATGGGCTAAATCGGAAGCGCACGACAACAAGATCAAAGGCTTCATACTTGAGAAGGGTATGAAAGGACTGACCGCACCAAAAATAGACGGCAAGTTTTCACTACGCGCTTCTATCACCGGCATGATCATGATGGATGATGTAGAAGTACCGGAAGAAAATTTATTACCTGAAGTATCCGGTCTTGCCGGGCCCTTCGGTTGTCTGAACCGTGCTCGTTACGGTATCGCCTGGGGTGCAATGGGGGCCGCTGAGTATTGTTGGCACGCCGCTCGTCAGTACACACTTGATCGAAAGCAGTTTGGTAAACCACTGGCCGC
>CAZQKJ010000428.1:0-3709 GCA_964593315.1 uncultured Granulosicoccaceae bacterium | reverse complement strand
GCTTGCAGCATCGAAGTCATTTGTGACCCGATGTCAGCGCTCTTACCGCGATGTAGCAATTACTGACGCCCGCTGAATAGACCCCTGACCATTGATGAAGTTTTTACCGTAAAGTTATCGTAAGCTACGCCCTGATAAAGTAACGATAGTAACACTATCGATCAATTTTGATTTCAACTCGGCGATTTGCCTGGCGCCCGGCTTTGGTTTTGTTGCTTTTGTGCGGACGGCTTTCACCGTAGCCAATTGCAGACATTCTATCCAGATCAATCTCACCAGAATCTATCAAATAGCGAACCACCGTTTCAGCACGCTTTCTGGAAAGTGACATGTTGCGCTCAGCTGAACCTCGGTTGTCTGTGTGCGCCTGTACAGAAATTCTGACATTCGGGTTCTTGGCCAGCGCTGTAACCACACCATCAAGTGCCGTATTTCCACCATCTGTCAGTTTAGCTGAACCTGTTGCGAAGGTAACACCCTCAAGAATACCTGTGAAGGAACATCCGTATTCATCAACGCTCGAACCTTCTTCACTGGCGTTACAGATATCAGCACTGTCATTAATGCCGTCATTATCACTGTCGACCAGCGATGCAGCTCGGGCCGCTCCGATTCCAGGTTCACGCAGAGAAAGATCATCACCGCGTTCGCTAAATTTCACAAAAGATCCGGCACTCTTTGAAAGACCGAAACGCTTGATAAGGTTGAAGCTGATCACCCTCGCATCACTATCAAAGTTCTGGAACTCGGCGCGTACACCGATACCATTACGCAAGTTATATTCAGCACCCAGACCGGCTGAATAATTCCAGCCACCGTCACGACTGTAATTAAGACCCAGGCCTTCGTTGTTTAGTTTTCCAAATCCAAGGCGGCCATAGATATTCAAGCCACGACGATTAGCCAGCGCATCAGAGCCACCGCCACCTATCAGATAAAACAGCCCACTTAACCCGATAGTTGAGTAGTTGATAAGACCATCTGCACCTGTCGCACCATTGGACACTGCAGCATCACCAAGGTCAGAGTAATACATTTCCGCAGACCATCGTGGTGAAATGTCACGACCGAGAGATAGCTGTACACCGCTTCCACCAGTATCAGTCACGCTAAAATTACGATCACTAATCACAGGTTCAATGGTAGAACCACCAAAGCCAACGCCACCATAATAAGTGCCATCCAGCCCGATCCCACCGAGCGACTTAAGAGATGAAAGCCCCAGTGCACTGGCACCACACGACCATGTCATAGCAATCGCCGCGACGGTACCAGCGAGCGCGATGTTAGAAGCGTATGACTTTCCTATACCCAGTTTCATGTTTTGTCCTTGGATCTATATATTCTACAAATAGCGACAAAGCGCGTCGGGCAAAGCTCTTTGCCCGGTCACTCCGGCAACAACTACAACTCACTTGCGTTGTTGACGAAATTGCGAATCGTCTATCTCCGACTGTAACGGTAGAGTTTTCGAGTCCAATAGGGTGAGACGTGTCAGAAAAGTGACTGGTGTTTATAACTGTGACATAACCGTTTGTATTCGCAGAGCCGTTGGAGACGGGCGCACAGATCTGCACGCAGTACACTGCCGCGAATGACATCCGAGTCAAAACTGTGAACTGAGCCACTTCATGAGGGAACAGGAGCAAACACCATACACGTGACAGTGATAGAGAGGTGGTGCCAGTCTTTAAGGTATTGAGAGTTGCACCTGCGACGACAACATCAGCGAGCGCGAATAGACACAGATTTGAGTTGCCGTCGAGTACGGCTGGGCGCGTTAAGGTTTAGAGGTCGCGTTTCAGGTCGCGTTTCAGTGACGTCTGTCTTGCACAGACACACACTTAACCGTCTTTGGTATCGTCCAGATACTCTGACCAGTTGTGGTCACCGGCGCCAAAAACAAAAAAGTGCGGATTGAGCAAGGAATCTTTAGTGTTGTAGCGCAACTCACGCATATTAGTGTCTGTGATGTGGCCCCCTGCCTCTTCAACGATGCACTGTGCTGCACCGGTATCCCATTCACCAGTCGGACCCAGTCGTGCGTAGACATCCGCCCGACCTTCAGCTACAAGACAAGATTTCAAAGCGCTACCCATTGATACGACTTTGTACTCACCTAACTTGTCTAAAAAACGATTTAGCAAACCGCCAGTCAATGGTGCACGACTGCGAGCAACCGTGACGCCCTTTTTCGGCGCGGTACGGACACTGATACTCTCAGCCGGATTGTCACCGGTCTGCTTCCAGGCACCATAGTCTCTTCTGGCCCAGTAAGTCACATCCAGCACCGGTGCATGCACTACACCCAGCACAGATACGCCTTTATGGATTAATGCGATATTCACACTGAACTCGCCATTGTGGGCTATGAACTCACGGGTACCATCGAGCGGGTCGACCAGCCAGTAAGTATTCCACTCATTGCGCTCGGCAAACGGAATACCGCAGGATTCTTCAGTAAGAATCGGAAGATCAGGAAAGAGAGTCTGTAGCTGCTCTACAATTATTTGATTGGCTGCCAGATCAGCTTCGGTTAACGGCGTGTCGTCAGCTTTGGATGTGACCGTAACACCAGAATCGTAGTGTTCGAGTATTTTTTTACCGGCAACCTTAGCAATTGCGACAACAGAATCAATGCAGCCCGGGTCATCCAACAGGCCGGATTCATCCACCCGACGGGCGTTATCACTGGTATTTACAGACATGCAGACTGGATCCGCTGAGTTTGTTCTGATAGTAGGCGTAAAACACATAAGCCGCCAGCCGATCAGACAGCACTATGTAACTTTTAGTCAACAGCTGCGACGATCTTGCAGCTGGTTACGTTTCCCAGACACATTGCAGACCAATTTATCAAAGGAAGTCGTTTATATTGCCATTGTTGCGAATTCGGTAGCTGCCATCACTCGCAGCACGACTGACAAGATCCAGGATGCCACTGACCTGAGGAGGTGTTTCTGCAGTTGGCTTTATCAGGATGTCAGCTTTGTAGTTACCAGCCTGATCCAGTTGAATCTCACCGTCGAGCTCCATCTGACCACCGCTGTTGCTAAGCGTACCAGTGTGCTGTTCACCTTGCGCACCCTGCGGAACGACATCAAATACCACCTGGCCGAGCCTGACCGTGTTGACGACCTCGGCATTGCTCCAGATCAGTTTACCCTGCGTTCTCTTGAAGAGATTATTCTCGAGCTCGAGTTCTTCGATGTCGGCCAGTAATACTCCCGCAAACTGAGCCACAGGCAGAGGCAGAAATTGCTCGAGTTCTGATGCTGGAATTTGAAATTTGCCATCGTTGATCAGTACGTCACCACCAAGATTGCGCTGAACAATACCTTCACCTTTACCTTCACCACCGAGTATTTCAAAATCAATTTTTGCACCGGCATTGCCGGAAAGGAGCGTTTTCGGCGCAGCCTTCCAGGCCACGTTCTCAACCGGGAAGAGTAATTCAGGGGCCGACACAGACTGCGCCGAGCCGTTCCAGACACTACCGCTAACACCACTGAGTTTTACCGGCTCAATGTTTACGTGTGGCAACACCCCGGCGGCCGGAAACTTAACAACCGCGGTAACCAGAAACGCGATCAGACAAAGCAGAATTAAACCGAATATTCTCACTGATCTGTCTCCAGACTTAAGCGCGCACTGCAGTGCGCGCTTAAGTCTGGAGACAGATCAGTGAGAATATTCGGTTTAATTCTGC
>CAZQKJ010000427.1:0-3713 GCA_964593315.1 uncultured Granulosicoccaceae bacterium | reverse complement strand
TTGTGGCTCAATTTTGGATTACTCTGCCCACCTGGCAGAACCCGAAAAATACTACGACCGCTCGTGCGAGGGAATTCAACAGGCAAACTGTTTGGAGGAATCACACGCGCCTGTAAGAACTTAAATAAAGCATGTTGGGACCAACTCATTGCCTTATTTTACTTCAACCCAACTATTCCTAAGGCACTGCAAACGTCAAACTCGCCCAGTCGGTCACAATGGAGTGTAAATTCAAATTCAGATCAACCAGCTCCGCATGTACCGAATTGACCAGATACCTACCTGATACATCCGCGGGCACGGTAACAGAGCCATCTTCGTCAGTCTTGTAGAGGCTGCGGGTAACCTCTTTGCCTTGCTTGTGGAATACCTCCACCTGTCTCCCAGCGAGCGGTTGACCATTCAGTAGCAACACAAGCGCAATACTCTCACCGCTTGCCGATGAACTCTGGCCAAGCACCCATTCGAACTTGAGATTCTGGCGACTCCAGTCGACACTTTGATCAGCATCTTTAGATAGGGCGACTGGTGACTGGTTTTTACCAACGAAAATCAAGCTCTTTGCATAACGTGTGTAACGCTCTCTTACCTTTGCACCCGGCTCTGTCAATTCAGGGTGCTGTGCTGTAAATCTATTTAACCCGTGAAAGTTAATAAAGCGATCAAATTTTTCGGCGGATGTATAGTCGAGAGTGCTGGGGTTAGTTTGCAACACCAGCATCTGATACCCAGGTTCGGTCGCTTCAAAATTTATTGCGGGAAAATCCCCTAATCTGCCTCGCAGCGGAATGTCCCGGGTGCGCGTATGCCTGGAAGCAGACGCTAACTCACCAGGATTAAATCCATAACTAACACCGTCGTAGTTCTCGCCATTTCGTATACTCGCGACCACCTTTGCCCCGACCTCAGTGGTATGGCTGACGGGTTCTATCCAGTACTCATGGCCAAGAGCAGGCCGTAGAATACAAATCGAAAGCAGCACCGCCACAGGCAGTGCGACAAGGCGTGTGGTGAAAATTAATGGCAACGGGTTTCTCTGTGGAGTGATTGATTCGAATCAAAGACTACTCCTACCGCTAAATGTGTTCAACCAGTTGATGGCCCAGTTTATGGCCAGGGTAAAAGCGCCATCAGCATCGCAGTGCAACACGAAAACGGTAATCAATAACAGATTTCAACGAATATGCCTGACGTGTCAACCAGTGTGATGCTGCTGGCGGGCTTTGCCGGCTGGCTCATCGGGTGTGTTTCTATTGAACAGCCGTATTGGAGCAAAAATACAGCTTACTGACTGACGTTGCAGACATCACGTAACAATGCCTTCCTATATATGCAAGCCACCACCTGCCACACTCATACACGCTTCCTGAAATCCTTCACTGATTGTTGGATGTGCATGCACTGTTGCTGCTATGTCTTCTGCCCTGGCTCCCATTTCGATTGCGAGTGAGAAGGCTGCCGAGAGCTCAGAAATTTGATAACCCACAGCTTGTATACCCAACACTACACCATTATGTTTTTCCGCTACCACTCGAACAAAACCATCCTCACGCTCCATGGTCATCGCGCGGCCATTGGCCTGAAGAGGAAACTGTCCAACGGAAACCTCAATGCCTTGTAAGCTGGCCTCCTCAGAGGTTAAACCAACCGTCACAATTTCAGGATCAGTAAAGCAAACCGCTGGTATACATTGCTTGTCAAACACACTACTTTTACCTGCGATGACTTCTGCTACAACCTCTCCCTGCGCCATTGCTCGATGCGCCAACATTGGCTCACCGGTGATATCACCGATAGCATAGACACCTCGCATAGAAGTCTGGCAACTTTCGTTGATGTCCACGTATGCGCCACTCATAGTAAGACTGAGCTCTTCAAGACCACAATCTGTGCGAGGTTTACGCCCAACAGTCACCAATACTTTGTCAACAGACAGTTGCCTTGTACTGCTATCTGCAAGTACTACCTCGACACTGCCATTTGCGTAGCTCTGTGCTCGGGCATTAGTCATCAGTTCAATATTCAGGTGCGATAGTCGCTTTAATACCGGTGCGGTCAAGGCTGAATCATACTGCGGCAAGATGCTATCAGCAGATTCTATTACCACAACACCCGAACCCAGTTTGGCAAATGCAGTACCTATCTCAAGTCCGATATAACCACCACCCACAACGGCAATGGATTGCGGAATCGCATCCAGAGCAAGTGCATCAGAGGATGACATGATATCCTGACCAAATGGAAGCGAGGGTATTTCTATCGGCTCTGAACCCGTTGCAATAACAATATGCTCTGCATGCACTTTAACAGGGCCGGACTCAGTCTCCACTTCTACTGTTTTACCGTCAAGAAACCGCGCTTTTCCGTATAAAGTTCGAGCGCCGGCTTTCTTTAGCAGCCCTTCAACGCCGCCATTAAGCTTGCTGACAATCCCGTCTTTCCAGGCCAGTGTCTTACTATAATCAATATTAACCTGTTGCACAGATAACCCCAGGGCATTGTCCACAGTGCACGATGAAGCCTTATAAAACTCATCCGCTGCATGAATAATCGCTTTCGATGGTATACACCCGACGTTAAGGCAAGTACCACCAGGCCGTGCCTCCTCAATCAGCAGTGTTTCAACACCCAGTTTCGCGGCTTTAATCGCACAAACATATCCACCGGGCCCGGCACCAATAACCACCAGCTTTACGTTTTTCTCAGTCATGGATCAAGCCTCTACCAGTAGCATTGCCGGTTTTTCGAGTAAAGTTTTAAGCTTCTGAACCATCACTGCTGCATCCCAACCGTCTACAACACGGTGATCGAAGGAACAGGATATATTCATCATTTTGCGCGGTACAAACTGCTGCTCATCCCACACCGGGCGAGTCACCATTTTATTAATACCGACGATAGCCACTTCCGGATGATTAATAATTGGAGTGGTGGCTATCGCACCCAAAGGTCCTAGCGATGTAATTGTGATGGTTGAACCACTCAACTCTTCACGTGCAGCTGTTCCATCACGACACGCACCTGCAAGACGGGAAACCTCAGTAGCGCAATCCCACAGACTGCGGGTTTCACTATGCTTGACCACAGGCACCATTAAACCGTTATCGGTTTGTGTGGCAATACCAATATGCACACCTCCATACTGATGGATAACCTCGGCTTCATCATCGTAGGTAGAGTTGATCACGGGTTGTTCTTTAACCGCTTGAACCACAGCTGTCATTATGAACGGCAGGATAGTCAGCTTTCCACGATCACCGGCGTAACTGGTATTTAACTCGTCGCGAATCTGTTCAAGACTTGTCACATCGATCTCTTCGACAATCGTGATGTGCGGTATATTTTTCTTTGATTGACTCATCTTGTTGGCAATCAAACGCCGCAAGCCCACCACTTTGATTTCTTCGATTGCAGTATTGGGTAATCTGCTGCCGCCTGATACACCTTGGATACTGCTGTGATTTTCAAGGTCGTGGACAATCCGTCCACCTGGGCCACTACCGGTGACTGACCTCAGATCAATCCCCATGTCTCTGGCACGCTTTCGCACACTGGGCGCGGCCTGAGGTTTGCCATCCGTGGTTGATGCAGTGTTAGCTGCTGCAGATCGGTTGACCGCTGCCTCGGGTACGGGTTTAACCGTGCCATCCGGCACGGCTACAGGTTCGGGTTCCGCTTGCGGTGGTTCTTGCATGACCGGTGCTGGTGCTGCG
>CAZQKJ010000426.1:0-3717 GCA_964593315.1 uncultured Granulosicoccaceae bacterium | reverse complement strand
ACTACTATTGAACAGCATATTCTCGATGAGAAGTTTCCCGAGTGGGGTGCCAGCAAACACTTCAGTGTAACCATCTCACAGCAGATAAGGCTCTGTGATCTGCTAAACCACCTGTATGTATTGATACCGGCGCTGGACAATGACAAACATTATTTTGTATCGCAGGATGAAGTCGATAAGCTACTGGATCGTGGTGAAAACTGGTTGTCCTCCCATCCTGCAAAAGATCAGATTGTCAGTCGTTATCTGATAAACCTTAAATCATTGTCGAGACAGGCAAGTAGTCAGCTAACGCAGGATATTGAAGCCGAGAAAGATGAAAGTCCGGATACCGAGCCCACGGAGATAAAGGAACGTAAAGCAAACTTACATCAACAGCGTCTTGATCTGGCGGTGGAAAAACTCAAAGAGTCCAATGCCGGCAGCGTTGTGGATATGGGCTGTGGCGAGGGAAAATTGTTACGCATGCTGATGAAACAGCGGCAGTTTACCCGGATTGCCGGTATGGATATATCGTACGGTGAGCTGGGTAAAGCCCGACAACGTTTGCACTGGGATGAGATGGCGCCTCGTCAGAAGGAGAGAATCCAGTTGTTTCAGGGATCGTTAACCTACCGCGATGAAAGACTCTCAGGCTTTGATGCCGCCGCACTGGTGGAGGTGATAGAGCACCTGGATGAAGATCGGTTACAGGCGTTTGTCAGAGTTGTTTTTGAGTTTGCACGCCCCGGAACTGTGGTACTAAGCACACCGAATGTTGAATACAATGCCTTGTTCGAAAACATGGCTGAAGGCACCTTACGGCACGACGACCACCGGTTTGAATGGACCAGACAGCAATTTGAAGACTGGGCTGCGAGTGTGTGTAGCAATCACAACTATGAGGTAGAGTTTTTTACAGTGGGTGAGGTGCATGAAACAGTAGGCGCTCCATCTCAGATGGGAGTATTTAAGCGTGCAGATTAAAGTCCCCGAATTATCCCTGGTGTTAATGATCGGCGCTTCAGGATCTGGCAAGAGTTCGTTTGCAGCTAAACACTTCCACAAGCACGAAGTTGTCAGCTCGGATACCTGCCGTGGAATGGTCTCAAATGATGAGAACTCGCTTGAGGCAACTAACGATGCGTTCGCCTTATTGCACTATTTGGTTGGCTTGCGTCTAAAGCGCGGGTTACTGACCGTGATTGATGCGACTAACGTGCAGGCCTATGCCAGAAAACAGCTGATCGCGCTGGCGCGGGAACATCATGTGCTACCGGTTGCGATTGTATTAAACCTGTCTGCAGATACCTGTGAAGCTCGAAATGCGGAGCGTCCTGATCGTAACTTTGGCAAGCATGTTATCCGACAACACACGCAACAGTTAAAAAAGTCACTGCGCGGGCTACGCAAAGAGGGCTTTCAGCAGGTGGTTGTTCTGGGATCAGAGCAGGAGGTCAATGATGTCTCAGCGATCACCCGCGAGAAGCTGTACAACGATAGAAGATCGGTGCATGGCCCATTCGATATCATCGGAGATATCCACGGTTGCTTTGATGAAACCGTTGAGTTGTTGGGAGAATTAGGTTATCAGATCAGTTCTGACAATCAGCCTGAAAGCAGTGTTACTCCTGACTACGGTTTTAATGTTACGCATCCGGAAGGGCGCAAAGTTATTTTTCTGGGTGACCTGGTTGATCGTGGTCCTGCGTCACCGAAAGTGTTAAAGCTTGTAATGAGTATGGTGCATAGTGAAGTGGCCTACTGCGTACCCGGAAATCACGATGCCAAACTGCAGCGGTTTTTGTCGGGTAAGAAAGTAAAACTCAACCACGGTTTAGAAGAGACCGTAGAGCAACTAGCAGCTGAATCAGATCAGTTCAAAAATGAAGTTCGCGAGTTTATCTATAGCCTTATAAGCCATCTGGTGTTTGATGACGGCAAATTGGTGGTGGCACACGCAGGTATCAAAGAGGAAATGCAGGGGCGTGGTTCCGGTGTTATTCGTGCTTTTTGCCTGTACGGTGAAACAACCGGTGAGATAGATGAGTTCGGGCTACCTGTGCGACACAACTGGGCGGCAGAATACCGGGGTAATGCCAAAGTAGTTTACGGCCATACACCGGTACCCACGCCCGAATGGTTGAATCGCACGATAGATATAGACACAGGCTGTGTCTTCGGTGGCAAGCTGACAGCGCTGCGTTATCCTGAAGAAGAGCTGGTATCAGTTGATGCGAAAATGGTTTACAGCGAGCCCGTGAGGCCGGTGGTTGCGGTCGGTGATCAGCTGTCACATCAACACGCTTACGATGACGTACTGGATGTTGCCGACGTTACCGGAAAACGTATCGTGCAGACCAGGCTGCGTCATAACATCACCTTGCAGGAAGAAAACTCCATTGCAGCACTCGAGGTGATGAGTCGCTGGGCAATTAACCCGAAGTGGTTAGTGTACTTGCCTCCGACCATGGCACCCTGTGGCACCAGTGAGTTATCTGACTTTCTGGAACATCCTGATCAGGCAATAAACTACTACCGTAAGCGCGGTGTAAAGAAACTGGTCTGTGAAGAGAAGCACATGGGATCAAGAGCGATCTTGATCATTTGTAAACACAACAATGTAGTAAAAGAACGTTTTGGTCTGATCACTGACGCGATAGGAGTCTGCTATACACGGACTGGCAGGAATTTCTTTACCAACCCGGAACTCGAGAGTCAGTTTTTATCGAGAGTTCAGCGGGCTTTAACTGAATGTGATTTCTGGACACAGCACAATACCGATTGGGTCTGCCTTGATGCTGAGCTAATGCCCTGGTCTGCGAAAGCACAATCTCTATTGAAAGATCAGTATGCTTCTGTGTCTGCCGCGGCTAATCATTCGTTGCCTGCAGCAGAAGCGGCTTTAACGGCTTTTGTTAATCGCGGCCTTGGCGATACAGCAGAAAAATTGCTTGAGAAAATCAGCTTTAAAAGTACCTCAATCGAAAAGTACACCAGAGCCTATCAAAACTATTGCTGGAGCGTGACGAGTGTTGAAGACTACAAGCTGGCACCGTTTCATATAATGGCGACCGAAGGATCAGTTCATACTGATAAAACCCACGACTGGCACATGAAGCATATAAAGACAATCTGTGAAGCTGACCCGACTACCTTCAGAGTAACTCCTTATAAGGTGATCGATACCGACGAGGCTGCCAGTATTCAAACTGCAGTGCAATGGTGGTTAGAGCTAACCGCAAAAGGAGGCGAGGGTATGGTGGTAAAACCTTTCGACTTCATTGTGCAATCTGCAAAGGGTGAGTTGTTGCAGCCTGCTGTTAAATGCAGGGGCAGCGAATACTTGCGCATAATTTATGGCCCGGAATATGATCTTCCCGACCATATGACACAGCTAAAACAACGCGGCTTGTCGCGCAAGCGATCTCTAGCGCTTAGAGAATTCGCACTCGGTATTGAAGGTCTTGAGCGTTTTGTCAAAAAGGAACCGCTGCGCCGTGTGCACGAGAGTGTGTTTGGTGTGCTTGCGTTAGAAAGTGAGAGTGTGGATCCACGCTTGTAATTGCAGTGAAGGTGACTCAGCGTTGTCGGTAAACCAGCACGGTAGCGGTGTCGTTAGCGTGAGTATTGGGGTCGTTGTCTGGCGAGTTATACATTTGCCTTACATGCGGCACCGGCCTGGTGATTAGTTTGTCTTTGTGCATGGATTCAAGTGCATCTGCAAAGCCCTGGCGC
>CAZQKJ010000425.1:0-3720 GCA_964593315.1 uncultured Granulosicoccaceae bacterium | reverse complement strand
ATACTTAACCCCATGGGTGCCGGTGTGCTGGATAATCCAGCCTTTAACTCAGTACTTGATGATATCTGCAACGCACTGCTTGGCGAACCGCTCATGCTGCAGTCACCACCCACCTACTGGCTTGGTGACAATGATCAGTTGCAACATGTGTTGTCGAACTTTGATCAGTTGCTATTCCGCCAGGTCGACTCACTCAGTGAGTTAAACGATCCGTTACTGATGACCGATCTCGAAAAGCAAAAGCTTACAGATCAGGTCAAACTCACACCATCGTTGTACGTCGCGCAGGAGCGTATAGACCGCTCTGTAGCTCCCGGATTACTCAATGCTCAGTTTGTGCAAAAGCAAATCACCATTCGCACCTTTCACATAGCCTGCGACCATACCACTGCGAACGATAGCTACGAGTCCATGCCCGGCGGCTTATGCCTGCTCGACAACATCTCCGGTGGCAGCCGGCCGGCAATAGAAGCACTAACCGGCAGCAAAGACGTCTGGATATTATCCGATCAGGAAGTTATCGAAGACACACTGCTCAACGCTCACATTGATGCAACGCATTTTGAACCACACGACGGCGCACTGCCAAGCCGCGTGGCGGAGAATGTATTCTGGCTGGGACGAAACTCGGAAAGAGTAGAATGCACTCTGCGCTTATTAAGGAGCATTCTGCAGCAGCTGCTTGACGAAGACCGGTCTCTGGATCAAAGCCTGGCATCACCTGCGATGCAGTGCATGTTGCGTTCACTGACCGTTGCCACCGGTACTACCCCGGGCTTTACCGGTAAAGGCGGCAGCAAAAAGCTGACTCAACCGGGCAGTGAACTGATCTCAATGCTGCAGGAAATCAGACGCTACGGCACGCTGGCCAATTCGCTGCAACTGTGGCAGAACAGTGCAAGCTCTGTCAGTGATCGATTGTCATCGGATCAACTGCGCATCTTCACCCGCTTGAGCGACCTGCAAACTGCATTAAGCGAGCTGCAACTCGATGAAGGCATATGTACTGATAAAAACGCGCTCGGTAAAACGATACAATTGCTCGACGACTTACTCATTACAACGGTTGCCGGTATCGGACTTGAGCATGAAAACGTTACTCACACAGACGTCTGGCAGTTTGCAATGCTGGGCAGACGCATCGAACGCGCGCACCAGATTTCTGCTACGGTAAATACAGTTATGTCCAGTGAACGTGAGAATCAAAGGGTACTCGAATCGCTGCTACGGTTGTTCGACAGTGTAATGACCTATCGCAGCCGCTATCGCAGCGGGCTGGACAACCGTCTGGTATTGCAGCTGTTACTGCTGGATGAAGTCAACCCGCGATCACTAGCGTATCAGTTTAAATGTATTCAGGAACTGATTGACGAGATACCGGGCAGAAGAAGAAGCGGCAATCTCGACCCGATGAGCCGGCTTGCTGTTGCAGGTTTAAGTCGTGTACGACTGGCAGACCCGCAAGCGCTACTGACAGAGCATAACGATGCCAGACAAAATTTATCCCGGTTTCTTGAAGAACTGCAGAAACTGCCTGCATCAATGGCGGACGCGATAACTGCACAGTACTTCACCCACACCGAAAAACGACAGGACGTAGGCAACTTTCATACTTCGACGTCAGGACTGACTGAAGACTATGATCACGAGGCGGCAACGTGAAACTGTCCGTCCGGCACAGAACGCACTACAGATATAGCGCATCTGCCAGTCAGTCGCTGAACCAGATTTGTCTGCTGCCGGGCAACACAGAATATCAGACCTGTCTTCAGTCAAAGGTAACAGTAACTCCGAGACCCAATACAATCTATCGCCGCGCAGATCAGTACGGCAATGCACTGGCCTCTTTTAACCTGTATGTCACGCACTATGAGTGTGACATCATCATTACCTCGTTTATTGAAACTACAGACACAATGCCGCCACTACCGGATTCACAACCGGTATTAGATAATCTTGCAACACTCGCAAACCAGCTGACTGCAGATGCACTGATGGCACGCGACTGTCTGTTACCGTCACCATCGATACCGCTTGACCATACGGTTGATGCAATCATTGATGAACTACCGGTTGGCAACACCCCCGTCGTTGAATATGCAAGCATGCTGATGAGCCACATATACAACACATTTACTTATGAGTCGGGCTTTTCCACACTCGTAACCCCGTTAAGCAAAATCATTTCAGCGCGCAAAGGTGTGTGTCAGGACTTTGCACATCTGGCCATTGCAGTATTGCGCCGCCAGCAGATACCGGCCCGCTACATCAGTGGCTATCTTGAAACTCTGCCACCACCGGGGCAGGAAAAACTACAGGGCTCTGACGCCTCACACGCCTGGTATTCTGTATTCTCGGCCAACCACGGCTGGATCGATTTTGACCCGACCAATAACAAACGTCCCGACGCACAATACGTAACAACAGCACGCGGCCGTGACTACGCTGACGTTGTACCTATAAAAGGTGTGGTTTACGGTGGCGGCAAACACGGATTAAAAGTTGAAGTTGATGTGAATCGCACAGAATCCGTGCCGGAATAACATGACAGATCCCGCACGGCAAAGCCGCTGGAAAAACTATACAAGCGCCTGCTACGACGAATTACTGGATAACACAGGCGCGCCAAGGCCTGCTGCTGCAGAGCTGACCGCCTGGCTCGATACACTTGACGATCAGGCACTGGCAGAAAGACGGCAGGCAGCAGAACTTGCAATCCGGCAGATGGGTATTACTTTTACCGTCTACTCAGACAAAGGCAACATCGATCGCGCCTGGCCTTTTGACATTGTCCCCCGCGTTATCGATGCAGAAGAGTGGCAGGGTATTGCACTTGGCCTGCAGCAACGGGTGCGTGCGCTTAACTGCTTTATACATGACATCTACAACGAACAGAATATTCTGAATGACGGTGTTGTACCGCGTGAACTGATTGAATCATCAGTTAACTTCCGGCCCGAGTGCGTCGGTATTAAACCACCTCACAATGTATGGGCACACATCTGCGGCAGTGATCTTGTACGTGACACTGACGGCACCATGTATGTTCTTGAAGACAACCTGCGGGTACCGTCAGGTGTATCGTACATGATTGAAAACCGCGAAATCATGAAGCGCACAATGCCGGAGCTGTTTGCACGCTGTCGTGTATTGCCGGTGGACAACTACACCAACAATTTGCGTAGAATGCTGGCATCACTCAGCCCGGTACCCAACCCGACCCTGTGTGTATTAACACCGGGTGTGTTTAACTCGGCCTACTTTGAACATTCTTTTCTGGCACAGGAAACCGGGGCCGAACTGGTTGAAGGCCGCGACCTTGTAGTCAAAGACAATTTTTTATACATGCGTGATGTCAACGGCCTGATTAAGGTCGATGTACTATACCGCCGCGTCGACGATAATTTTATTGATCCCGACTGCTTTAATCCGGATTCCACACTGGGAGTAGCCGGGTTAATGGGCGCCTGGCGCGCCGGCAACGTGGCAATTGCAAATGCACCGGGTGCCGGAGTCGCTGATGATAAAGTCGTCTATGCCTACGTACCCGATATTATCCGCTACTACCTCAAAGAAGAGCCGGCAATCGCCAACGTACCCACGTACCGTTGCGATGATAAAGAAAATCTGGAATACGTATTAGCCAACCTCGATAAACTGGTGGCTAAGCCCGCTAACGAATCCGGTGGCTACGGCATGCTGGTCGGACCGCACAGCACG
>CAZQKJ010000424.1:0-3731 GCA_964593315.1 uncultured Granulosicoccaceae bacterium | reverse complement strand
GTTGTGATTAGCAGACAAGCTGAACACACTAACGAACGAAGTCTGATCGGAATCAAGATAGTTAGGCCTGTATTACGTTTAATCTAAGTGTAGGCTTGTGGTAAAAAAGCCTGGTGTGAGGTAAGCACTAAGGTGTACTTATAGCTAAAAAATACCTTACCACCGCAAATTTTGGTCGGCACTCTGTAGCTTTGTTTGTGCCAACGCCAGCCACAGGCTGGCATGGCTCACTTAGTCGTAACCTCGCAATTTAAAGTCACTGACTTGACGCAGAGGAGCCAAAAGTCCGGCGTACAATCCGGCTACCACTCAGAGATACAAATCCTGATACTAAAAAGTCGGGTGCGTAACGGCCACCGCTTTGAACCTTAATATAGCTCACGCTGTAGAGCGCTTTCATGCCACCGAAAAATAAGGACATGGCTAATCAGACTAATCACACCAAAAATCGCTACGCCCATTACCGAGATCAATACCAGAGCCGCGTATAGTCGCCCGAAGTTGAAGCGATAAGAAGATTCAAGCAGCGTAGATGCGAGCCCGAGCCCGGTGCCTGCTCGCCCTATCACAAACTCTGCAACCACAGCACCGATAAGCGCAAGACCACCGGCAACCTTTAAACCACTGAGAAAAAATGGCAGTGCAGACGGTGCGGCCAGCAGTCTCAGTCGTTGCCAGCGGGAAGCTCCATAGATACTAAACAGATCCTGTAAGTTATGATCAGCTGACTTAAGACCCACTGTGGTGTTAGACAGAATTGGAAAAAACGCAACAAGCCATGCACATAGAAGTGCGGCCGAGAAAGCACTGTCCATATAAATTTGTAGCAACGGAGCAATTGCCACAACAGGCGTTACCTGCAAAATGATCGCATAGGGCCACAAAGATAACTCTACCCACTTAGATTGAGTAAATGCTATCGCCAGTACCACGCCACCTGTCACTGCCAGCAGCAATGCGATCAATGTGAGACGCCCTGTCGTCAACATGGCAGGCCATAAAACCTGCCAGTCAGTAAACAGGGTTTTAGCTATCAATAAGGGAGACGGAAGCACATAGTGAGGCACCTCTGCAATGCTGCAGTACGCTTGCCATGCCCCCAACACCGTAACCAAAAGCAGGGAAGGCAAAGTCCAGCGGGCTAGTTTGTGGACTCTTCGCTTCTTGATTAACGACTGTTCTTCATCACTAGTCCCATCCCACGACCTATCTTTCGGCAAAGAGGGATTGTCACCGCGATCTCTCATGACTCGCTTGCCATTGACAATTGCAATGCCTCCAACACCTGCTGGGTATAAATTGAGAATTCAGGAGTTGTTGCGAGCTCAATAGTACGGAGTCGTTGCAAGTCAATGGTGAGCTCGCGAATCACGCGACCGGGGCGAGCCGCCATTACGATCACACGGTTAGAAAGAAATATGGCTTCCGATACCGAATGGGTAACAAAAACTACCGTACAACCGATCTGCTCCCGCAAGGAAAGCAACTCACTATTCATTTTTAACCGGGAAATCTCATCGAGTGATGCAAAGGGCTCATCCATCAGGATCAATCTGGGTCGGGTAATCAGGGCTCGCGCTATAGATACCCGCATTTTCATACCGCCAGAAAGCTCACGAGGATATGCACTGGCAAACTGTTCAAGCCCCACCAGCTCCAGCGCATGCATCAGTTCTTGTTTGTGATGCCTGAAAGACTCACCGCGCAGACGCAATGGCAGAAACACATTGTCTATCACCCGTGCCCACGGCATCAGGGTTGGCGCCTGGAATACCATCCCCAGATCTCCGTCTCGCTGACCACCCTGCCAAGTGATAGATCCGGAATCAGAACCCAACAAGCCGGCTATCAGACGTAACACTGTCGACTTACCACAACCTGAGGGCCCTAGCAGCGAGATAAAATCTCCCTGGTTAACCTGCAGGCTCATATCTCGCAGGGCCACCACATCACCGGGAAATATTTTCTCAACGTGGCTTATCTCTAGAAGCCTGTGCGGCTCCCGAGTCACAGCATGATCAGATTTAAAGGGTCGTTCAGTGCGCACTACGGAAATCGTACTCTTTGTATACGGCTGACCATACTAGCAGTTTACAGGTAGCAAACGTGTCTACAGCGTGTAACCGCTGACTTCAAGAGTGTAATGGACCAGGAAACTATCTGTTATTTGCAAGAGCATGCGAACCGAGAAAAGCACCGGGCTTTGAACCAGACGATGACACTCACGCATCGGTGCTTTACTTCAAAGCAGGCCACACGAGGTTCAGTTTGCGAAATTTACTGCAACTGATCCAGTACCCTCGTTACATAGTGTGTTGCTATAGGGTCGTAAGCATTCTCCATCGAGATACGGCGCCCTCGCTTGCCAATCAAGAGACGATGAAGACAGGAGACGCCAGACCATTTCTCTTAACCACAGGCGGCCAAAAAGTTATTGATGACAAAGCCTAGCAAGCAGCAAAGATAGTGAAACCTTATAAGAAAAACCGGGCGCAGAAAGATACGGAGAGCTACCCGACATGCTGGCACTATTGGAACTCAACAACACGGAATAGTGGAAAGCACCTGGTATCCGGTCACTCTACACACGTAACCGTCGAGCTTTTCAAACCGCGAAACAGCGGCTGTTACGAAGTACTGCTATCTTAAATATCAAGACCCAATCCAACTGAATTGTTGGCTAATGAAACCTCTCAACCGCAGCTATCAATACAGACCTGCCACGACTTCAGCCTTTAGCCTTTCAAGTGAGTAGTCGTGATAGTGAGAACACTCTACTGCAGCACGCAATCCGGTAAATTGGAAAGCTCTGTCACACTGATATTGGCGGGACCAGCAGTCAGCTCCGCACCGTTTGAGCCAACGGCTACCAGATCACCTCCAGCAGAGACTACTATCTGGCTAACGATATCCGGATCGTTGTTGAAGAACTGTGCGGCACCCTCATACGTAAACAGTAGAGAACAACCCGCTGATGGCACGTACTCCCATAAAACAATGCACGGAAATCGAGAGTTAATATCACCCGCGCCAGCAGACTCCGAAACCAGCGAGACAGCACCCTGAATTTCTTCACTGGCACCAAAATCCCATACTCTGGTGCCACCGCATACCGGCTGAGTAAAGCTTGCACCGGATTGAGGACCGACAATGGGAGGATTGTCACCACCACCAGAGCCACCACCACAAGCCGCTAACGTTGAGATTACCAGACACAAGACGCTATTCTTAAAGCCACACTGCAAGCGAGTGAGAAAACGGACAGGGCTTGTCATAATCTAAGACTCCATTGGGGTATGACTTTCTATTTATGAAACAATATCCCGCAGAGCATGCTCTCTGTCAACAGAAAATATAATTTGCCCCCTGATTGAGTTATCATTTTACTAATCTCAGTACTAATCTCACATTTCCAGCAAGTGATACCTTACGCTTTAACTGCAGACAATCTCTCGCGTTTTTTTGCTGCAAACGTGCTACCACCATTCGCTTTTGCCAGCTGCTTCAAAAGCATGCAGGTGGATACTATCCATAATGCTCAGTTAAACAAAACACTCCCGACACTCTCTATACGCGCAGCAGCCACTAACTTAAAGCACACTTACAAGTACGCATGTTCAAGCCCCACTCTGGTAAGCGCTATTAGCGGTTGTTTCAATGCTTCGTGCTGTGAAAACCAGTCGCACGCATCAGTAGTGCCTCCCTGTTCAAACTGCAACTCACCACTGACA
>CAZQKJ010000423.1:0-3753 GCA_964593315.1 uncultured Granulosicoccaceae bacterium | reverse complement strand
TATCGCTCATAATCCCTGTCTCGCGGTGGTCTGAATGGATAGTTCTAAACTGATAAGGAACCGCAGGATTATCCGCGGGTACAACGGTTGAGGGGTCTGCATTTGTCTATTGCCTTACTGACTGGAGCATGAATTAAAGCAATCGAAAATAGCAATTCCGTGTTTGAATTCTGATGAATTCTGGCATTGGAATTTATTTGGCTTTTTGCAGCCTGATCTATCTGTCTGGCGGAATAGTGAGATTCCCTAATTCGGAGGAACGCATGCCTTTAGTTGCACCTTAATTCTTGTGATCAATGTGCTCTGACTTGACAGTACCAAAATTTAGTCTAGACAAATGTATGGACGCAAAAAAGGACTAATATGATGGCCAGGACACTTCCACTAGAATCCAACAAACATAGTCAAAGTTATGACAAAGGTATCACCGACGGTATCGCCATAGCTGAAGCAGAACAGCAACTCGCTGCAAACCGCGAACTACTCAGTAAATCGAAATCTCAATTCATAAATGTCGAGCGCCACACGCCAGCACACAAAGCGTTTTTCAGTGGAGTACTCTACGGACTGACTTTCGGCAGGTTTGGTTCATCTCCGAAGAATGAGATTAACAAGTAATGGATGACGATAATTTTGATGGCATGACTGGCGTAGATACCAGAATAGCTCAATTACCTTCTCTCCTCACGCGCCAGGCAATTGCCATCAAGGAAACTGAAGGCCTGGTTCGTAAAAAAGAAGATATTATAAAATCGTTATCTGAGGAAATTGATCGAATAAGAAAAGATCGGACTGATAAACTGATTTTGTTAGGAATCAGTTGTGGAATGATGTTTTTGAGCATGGGTTATGGCCTGCTGATGGCCAAACTCGGCAGCCCATGGATTGGCGCTTTGTCGGCGATGGTTTTGTGTGTAGTAGCTATTCCTGTCAACCTGACAATAGTCAGTGGCGGAAATGCCGCAGAGCTTTTAAAAAGTGCAGCGCTTATTTTTTCGTTTCGAAAAAGCTCAAATATCTCCGAAAGTAAGTAATGCTCGTGCCGAAAACCCGACTTTGCCTACCTATCTCGAGAAGCGCTATAAGTGGTCAAACAAACCCGGTTACCTGTGATAGTGATACACCTGCCTTTGTGCCTAAAGGCGGGGCCAGTGTTGATTCAAGATGCTTAAAAAACCGCACTATAGCAATTTTTACAATCAATATTCCCCCGATGCTGTACCCAAGCACCAGGTGAAAAACGGTACGTGCCGGAAGCTCAATTTGATACGTCCACATTCGTGGCAGCATTTGAATCATCAAATAGATATAGATTGCGACAAATATCCAGCCCATCAGCCGGTGTAACGCCATTGCCCAGCGCGGCGCAGAACTGCGATGTTCTTTTTTACTGAACGGGAAGCCCCACAAGTGGTACATCAGAAACGTTGCGGCAAACGCAAGTACCACGAAAACTATAGCCAGAAAAACGTTGATAACTGAAGACAAAACTATTCTTCTGACATGTTAAGAGTGCTTTGGGGCTCAAGATTCGATACACCACATTATAATGCCAAATACGAGTCGATTCAGAGGGAAGTTTACAGTTCCAGTCTGAATGGCGCACCCTGAAAGCTACCCGTCCCTGTTCAATACTGGTAACCTGTGATCTGAAAAAGGGAGGAAATAATTGTGAATATCAGTCGACTCAAAGGTTCCATTTGTGCGCTCGGCCCGGCCTCCGCCCTCAGTGTATTTTCAACCACCAGCCGTGATATCTATTCATGCATGACTATTCAGGGGTGAGACGGCAGTTGCCGGTGATCCGGCAGTATAAAAACGGCGACTAAGTCTATGTCACAACAGCCAAACTTCCTGTTTATCATTACTGATCAACACCGTGCCGATCATCTCGGCTGCTACGGCAACTCTGTTGTGCAAACTCCGAATATCGATCAATTAGCAACAAATGGTAAGCGCTGGGATCGCTTCTATGTTGCCAACCCTATCTGTATGCCTAACAGAGCTTCTATTATGACCGGCCGGATGTGCTCTTCACACGGCGCACGGCACAACGGAATCCCTCTTTCGCAGGATCACACTACCTTTGTAGAGCTATTGAAAGACGCCGGCTACGATACCGGACTGATTGGAAAATCTCATCTGCAGAGTTTCACCGGGCTTGAAGCCACCAATCAATTCACTGATGATCCGAATAAACACACGCCCTCACCTTTACTTCGCGACGCCTACAAGCGCAATCGACACAGTACAGACTACGATCTTGAACTTGCTCCAAAATGGAAGACGCCACTGGCGAGTCGCATCAAAGATGATTTTTACGGATTCGACCATGTAGAAGTTGCTGCAGGCCACGGTGACCAGGCAAGTGGTGACTATTTATTATGGGCACGCGAACAACGTGCAGACTTCGACGAGCTCACCGGCAAAAAAAACGCGTTGGGTGACAACCGTATTGATGCACCACAAGCGTGGCGGACACAGGTGCCGGAGGAGTTATATTCAACCAGCTGGATTGCAGATCGCAGCTGCGACTGGCTGGGTAAACGTGGGAATGACGATAACCCGTTCTTTTTGCAGATGTCATTCCCTGATCCTCATCATCCGTTTACACCACCTGGCAAGTACTGGAACCTGTACGATCCAGAAGCCATGACACTCCCGGCTTCATTTGGTGCAGGGGATTCTCTTCCGATCCAGCGACTGCGTAAAGCACTCGCGGAAGGCACAGACACACGCAGCAGCCAGGATCCATTTGCTGTCACAGAAAATGAAGCACGCGCCATAATTGCTTTAACATACGGCATGATCACAATGATTGATGATGCCATAGGTCGAGTACTTCACCAGTTACAGCAGTCCGGACTCGCGGAAAACACCATTGTCGTGTTTACCACAGATCATGGTGATTACATGGGTGATCATGGATTAATGCTCAAGCTGCTGTTGCATTACCAGGGCTTGATACGTGTCCCGTTCATTTGGTATGACCCGCGTAACCCAGCTAACAATACAACCTGCTCCGAGCTTTCATCTTCTATTGACATAGCTCCTACTATTCTTGAGGCCGCAAACATACAGGCGTTCAACGGCATACAGGGGCGAGATCTTTTTGATGGTAATCCTCCCGATGCGATTATCGTGGAAGAAGACAGCCAACGACCCATGATTGCATTTGAAGATCCGCAGCGTATTCGTACTGTGGTAACCGATCGGTATAGGATGTCATTGCGGGAAGATGAAGACTGGCACGAACTCTATGATCTGCAGGAAGATCCGCATGAAACCAATAATTGTTATGAGCAGGATGACATGAAAGCGGTTCGTGCAGAGCTGACGGAAATCATGCTCAAACGAGTTATCGCGCTACAGGATCGCGCACCACTACCCGCTTATCGGGCTTAAACCGGCTGCGGGAATATTTCAGGTGACAGTGAGACTGTCCAAAAATTGACTCAGTTCTTCGACCTCTTCTTTCAAATATTTGTTGGAATCCAGGTACCACTGCTCCCCTTCCTTTTCAAAGAAACCAACATAATACTTAAAAGAAACTTCATGCTTCTTCTCCAATGCCTCCGCAGAGGTCGCGACCTGATTCAGAGTTTGGGAAAGCGCAATACCGCTGATATCGCCATCCCGGTAGTCTTGCAAAGACTGGATAGCCAGTGTCATATCTATTTTCATAGTGATTTCTCTGATGGAGCCAAACTGAAAAACGTAGTCGGTAATTGTATCCCTATCATGATACCAGAC
>CAZQKJ010000422.1:0-3761 GCA_964593315.1 uncultured Granulosicoccaceae bacterium | reverse complement strand
CAACAATACTTGACGATGACTGAGCCCGCCCGTCAACCAGGGGTTCGTGCACCCGGTGCGTCATGGTGATCTGATCACTGCCAGTGCTGTTACGTGCGACAACGCTCACCAGGTAGCGGCCCGGGCTCTGATAAACATGACTGATGTCAGGTGTGGCTGTACTCGCCACTTCACCATCACCAAAGTCCCATTCGTACTCAACATCAGATCCCACCACAAGACGGGCAGACAAACTCACCGCATTGCCGGCAACCGATGGCTCTGACGTTACGGCTTCAAACTCCACCACCTTCGGTGGTGCATCATTCAGATACACAGCGTAGCGACGTTGATGGGCTATAAAAAGATCCATATTGCCGTCGGTATTGACATCGAGAATCCGAACATCCATGGATTCATCTCGACTCCAGTCTTCACCTGCAAAGGGTATAAAATTCGCGGAGTTTATGCCGTCATTGATGACAATTTCGGTGCGCATACCTTCAAAAGTATTTTCCAGTCCTCCGAAGTTACGCATCATACTGGACAACACATAATCGATATCTCCGTCGCCATCAATATCACGCATGTGTGATGTACCATGCTTGCGATTACCGCGGGTCATTGGTGCGTCTTGTCGGATGGCGTATCGCGGCAATCCGTTATCATCAACAGATCCATCAGACAATGCCGCCATTGGTGGAGAATTAGAGTAATTTCGAAAATCGAAAAACCCGTCACCATTAAAATCCGCAGCGCCAAACACATACGCAAAGTTGTCGGTGTTTTGAAAAGCAAAACGATTTAGATTATCAAAGTTACCTGCACCATCGTTGTAGTAGACATACAGAAACCGATCAGACTCTATATAGATAATATCAAGATCACCATCGGCATCGGAGTCTTCAAGCAACACCGAGTGGCCTTGTTGCAGCTCACCTAAGCCACCGAGCCTTTCGGTTTGATCTGAAAAGTTTCCGTTACCATCATTCACCAACAGCTTGTTAGTACCAAACTGCACTTGCACCACAAACAGATCAGGAGCACCGTTACCGGTTAAATCACCTGACTCAATAACAAGAATATCAGTAGCGGCATCAAGCCCCTGCCCGGGAGCAAAGCCCAGCCACTGACCGTTTGCATCACTACCGCGATTGAGTTGCAACCACGGGCTTCGACCCAGGCGCGCAAAAACAAGGTCAGTCAAGCCATCAGCGTTAGCATCAAACGCTTCAACATAGTTACTGTTTGCAGAGTCTGCAGGAGTGGCAAGATACTCTGTGGTGCGATTGGTGAGCACACCGCCTTCGTTAATCAACAGTACCGGATCAAGATCCCAACGCGCGATAACAATATCTTCAATGCCATCATTGTTAAAATCCCCCAAACCCAGAGATTTGGTATTGCTATCGTTAGCTAAACCCTGCAATGCCTCGGCAGTTCGATCTGACAACTCTGGCAGCTGCTGTGCTCTGGCTGAGAGCCCGAACAGCAACAATATCAGAACAAATAGTGTCTTTTTACACCAAAGCATATTCACAAGGCTTACCTTGGAGCACCGTTAGCAATCCACTGCCTGAATGCCGCGATGGTTTCAGGTTCAAGCATCGCACCGCGAAATGGCATACGCGCCCCCACGGTTTGCGTACCTTCAAGTTTTCGAATCAATAAGCTTTCGTCTACATTTGAAGGATCAACACGCAACAAATCATTTTCACCAATGCTATAGACGCCCACCAGATTGAGATAGCTTGCATCAGAGGTGGATAAATTCATCACCGATGGCAACGAACTACCGGTACCGGTGTGGCAACCTGAGCATATCGGTGTCAGCACTTTGGTCTGCAAATCCTCCAATTCAGAGGCAACTGCTACTGCAGGAGGCTCCAGACTTAACTGGCCGCGTAGTTCAACATCAGCTGCATGTAGATCAACATACAAATTCCCTGCTCCAAAGAGCTCAAGCTGAGATGCATTTAGCAAGGTATTGGCGGGCACGATAAACGTGCTATCACCGGCTGCAACCAGCTCGGTTACCACCGATCCGGCTTCACCGACACGACCTTCGTGCACCTGCACGCTCTGCACTGAATCAACCGATGTAGTGACAGTGCCGAACAACTGGCCTGTCTGTTGATCAACTGAAAACTCGCCGCGCCCCGTATGGCGAGTGTCTACTGCAGGTAGTACCTGTGCACCGTCCAGATCGACTATGACGATATCAGCAGATCCGGCATCCGATGGTAAGGCTGCACCGATCTGCGCAAGCGAGCGCGGCTCTGTGGTATCACTACCGCATGAATAGAGGCCGCACAGTGGCAGAAGGCCCATCAATAGTCGGGAGATTATTGTTTTCATGGTTGGCGTAGGGAGCAATAGAATCCAATCAGGACACAGTGCATTTACTACGCCACTAAACCGACTTTACCGGCGTTGAAAATTTGTCAGCCAATCACGGCATCCAGAATGATCAATGTGCTGTTTCAATGGCAGATCTGGCAACCGTTCTAAAACCGACATGATCGGTACTGAAGTCTTGTTCCTGCCCTTGCCGAGCGTGAGGATCCGGGTGGTCGCAATAGTTTTCAGCGCAGAGAAACGAGCTGCCCTTGATTACCCGCACAGGTGCGATCGATGCGCTGAGCTCACTACCCGCTTTTGGCAGATAGATATCCGATACCATCTCCGAAACATTACCCTTCATATCAAATAAACCGTACGCATCCGGGCTATAGCAACCGACCGGTGCAATACCATCATAGCCATCCAGTGCTTTATCCTGCAGTGGAAAAAAACCCTGCCATGTGTTGGCACGGTCAATATTGATTGATGCTTGAGCGGCTAACTCCCATTGGGCTTCCGTGGGCAATGCGCGACCCACCCAATCTGCATAGGCTAAGGCATCAACGTAACTGACGTGTATAACCGGGTAGTCTTCCCTGCGATCAATGCTGCTGCCTGCACCCTCCGGTTCACGCCAATTTGCACCTTTTATAAACTTCCACCACTCCCGCCATTGCCCTGCGGGTCGATCCTCAAGCTTGATAAACGATGCAGAGCCGGGTACCAGCAAACTATCCGCAACACCCGGATAATCCTGTGGGTCAGGAGCTCGCTCGGCCGTAGTGATATATCCGGTGGCGGCAACAAAAGCGCTGAACTGACGGTTAGTCACCTCATGCGCGTCAATCCAGAACTCTTCTGTGGCAACAGATCGGGTCGGAGATTCTGCAGCAAAGCTCGCATTATTAACCAAATTGAAGTCAGTAGTTACTATGCGCACGTCACGATGCCAATTGGCAGACTCGTGAATAACCGTGTTACCGGCATCGGATAACTGAAGCGGCGAGAAACAGGGAGCTCCTGCGGCTAACAGCGAGCTCGGAGCTGAAATAGTCAGGAAACCAGTCAGGGCGAATAGTTTTGCAAAGCACCGCATTGAACACACTCCATTAGAAGCGCGGGTGGCCTTAAAACGCACTTCTTCCAGTAGGAGGTATAGTTGATGAGCACTCAACTGCCAGTTACGAGTGCAGGCTGATTGCCCGGAACGCCATCAAATACAACAACATCGGGTTAAAAAGTGACCTGGAGTCAGCCGATAGTTCTCTGTAAGGCGATTACGGTCGTCAAAAACAGTATTCGCTCACCTACCAGTGGCGTATCTGTTGCTCGCTTTTATGCGAGACCAACGTACCGGTAATCACAACGCTTTCACTGAAAGCTGTGTGCGAAGTCTTATCTGGAATCAAAAATAGCCCAATCCGGGCCAAACAGAGCGT
>CAZQKJ010000421.1:0-3762 GCA_964593315.1 uncultured Granulosicoccaceae bacterium | reverse complement strand
ACCTTACTACTTTATAACTCACCCGACGTTGAAAACGTTGATACTCTGTTGTTTGATTTGTGCAGCCTGTGTTACCACCAGACTTGGCAGAGTGGTGATGCTGCGGTGATACTACAAAACAAACCTTCACGATCCAGTGATTTCAGAATTCGTCGCTCGCTTCGTATTATGCAGGAATGTATTTCCGCAGAAGTTGAGATGGAAAAAGTCGCACGCGCTGTGGGTCTGTCACGGCCTCACTTCTTTAAGCTGTTTAAGAAGCAACTTGGCATCACACCAAATGTATACCTGAATACGCTACGCTCAGAAAAGGCGTCAGCATAGCGGCAATCACAATGCTGGCGGTTGTTATTATTTTATTATTTTATTATTTTATTATTGTTATTTTTCATTGTTACTTATCCATTAGTATCAAGTTGGGTAACTCAAGAGCCAGTGTATCGACGGGCGCTGGTCATCCTTTAGACATTTGTATTCCAATGTTTTACAAATTTGATGATTTTGTAGTTCAGACACACGAATGCAATTCATTCCGCATTGTTCGGTAGTCTGCTTTGTCAGTTATCTGATCCTGTGCAAGAGAGAGGAACTTAGTGATTTTAGAGCCGTACAGAGTAGACAAGACTTACCGAATTGGGTAATGCGCATTGAGCAGATTGAGCGGGCTCATAAGTTAAGCAATGTTTTTCTCAGACGCATTAAAGGATCATCCTCTTTCCTTTCACGCTCAACTGCTTGTGCTATAGCAGCCTGGTTAGGTCTTCAGTTTTTACCGATTACTTATTCTATAGCAGGGCGAGTTTTATATCGAAGATTTTCAAGCTCTGATCACACTAAAAAATAGTAGCTATCGCCAGCCGCCAACCAGATAGATTATGCGGCTTCTGGTGTAGGAGTAGGGGGGCGCTGTAATGAGGGAGCAATAAGCTCTCGCAGTGAAGGCGTAAAGAGCTCTCGTTCTATTTCTTTTGCTACGTCAATTCTTGAACTTTCTAACCCACTCCCTTTTCTGCTGAGCGTGACAAAAAACTCACTCCCATGAGTACGCGTAAAACTGAGTTCGCGAAAGGAAATCAAGCCAAGGCTGTGCAAGTCATGGATGAGTAGACGAAACGAGTGCGGTACAAAACACCAAACATGGCAATCAATATAGGTGTTACGCTCGATGACACGGTTCATACCATCTTTTGCGTGGTTCAAGGTGTGGATGTAGTTGCAGTCACCTACAAGTGTCTCGTTCCAGGCGCCATGATCTTCTTTTTTTACAACGTTTAAATAATACTCTGCGACTGTACCGGGGGTGTTGACAGTAACTCCATTCACATGATGGTCTACAACTTTGGCGAGGCCTGTCAGCGGGCGATGATAGTCAAAGCAGTATCTTTTATCTGGAATCGCGAGCGAGAGCACGCCGTCATCTTTTAATACTGAATCACATTGATTAAGAAAACCGACAAGGTCCGGTGTGTGTTCAATGACGTGCGAAGCGATGATCCAATCATAGTGTTTATTTTTGCCTGTCAACTCTGCATATGTCTGGCCGGACCAGATATAGTCTACTTCTTCAATAGCATCCAGATTGAGATTGTGATCGCGGTACTTGGCAAGCAAACCTTCCCGATCAAGATGATCAATGATTTCTACACGGTACCCATCTCTCCTTGGCGCAGCCGGTCGATGAGACGGCCCTATTTCAAGGCCTGTACCTTCCTTATTGACTGATCTTAGAAGAAAATTATTCCTTGACATATAACACCTGAGATATCGTTCGCTAACCCCGCGATGGGCGAGGGTACTTGCAATCCGGATGCCACTGGATTTGCCGTTTGGTCCTTAGAAGCCACTCTTAAAAATAATGGGCGTACCAATCAATCTCCTGACTGTTCATATCCGGATCCGTAAGCCCTGGACGATACAACCCATCGGTCCAGGAAGTTAGTTTCTCCCGCAGCTCACCGGCAATTTCAGGGTAGCTGGCAATTACATTTTCTGACTCTGGTGTTGAGCTGTTCATATCAAAAAGCAGCTCATACTCTGTACTGACTTGCAGATACTTCCATTGTCCCTGACGTATGGCTGCCTGAGACCAGAACCGCCAGTAAAGAGTTCGTTCTTCGAGCATTGCATCACCGACAAGTGAAGGCAGGAGGTTTTCTCCGTCCAGTTCTGATAGTGATTCGACTCCTGCAACAGCCAGACTTGTCATGGCTATATCTAATGTAGAGACCGGTGCGTCAACAACAATACCCGCAGGAATAGTCCCGGGCCACGTGACGATGTAAGGCACACGAATGCCTCCATCTGACAACATACCCTTTTCTCCAACCATCGGATCATTTAAAGAGCCGTCCCAGGCGCCGCCGTTGTTCTCGATAGGCAAATCAAGCTTGTGTATCCCCAGTGGTGCGCCATTGTCACTGACAAAGTAAATCAAAGTATTGTCAGTGATACTGGATTCTTCAAGCTTGCTTCGAATTCGACCTATACCATCATCGATAGAGCCCAGCATGGCCAGAGCATGTTGGCGACGTGTTTCAGGGACTCCGCTAAACTTTGCCAGCTGAGCCTCTGTGCTTTCTAATGGCACGTGTGGCGCAAAGTATGACAGGTACAGGAAAAAGGGTTTGTCCTGGTGCTTATCGATAAATGAAATGCCGGCGTCTGTTGCCACATCCAATCGGTAGTCCTTATTTTCCCGGTAGCCTGCTGGGAGGGAGTTCCCCTGTAGATCGTAGTTAGTCCACCAGATATTGCGATACCCGAAGTAAATATCGTCAAAACCACGCTGATCGGGGAAGTATGTGGCTTTCTCATCAAATGAGAGATTGTCAAAATCAAAGCCTTGTGAACTTTGATTAATCTCCAGATGCCATTTACCTACCATACCGGTTTGGTATCCTGCATCTTTCAGGTGATCCGCCATGGTGGGCTCATCCAGAGGCAGGGGTGCAAAACGATTATCATCCAACCCAAAACTCTGCTGATACTTACCCGTTAGCAGTCCCGCACGCGACGGTATGCATTGGGGTGCTGTCACATAGCCCGAAGTCATCCTTGCTCCATCGGCTGCCAGCTGGTCAATGTGCGGGGTGCTTATATCTCCAAATATTCCCTGAGCACCGAGGTCGGCATAACCCTGATCGTCTGTAACGACTACCAGTATGTTAGGTCGAGGGTCGAGATCCCTTGCTTCGATTTGATCAACATCTGTTTGACCGGATTCCAGTGCAGAGACGTTTGTTTCGGTAAGCGTGGATTCGCTACATGAGGATATGCAATATGCCGCTAGAGCTACGACAATAAATTTTCGGCGAAAACTCGGCTGTAGCATAGTGTTTTGTGGTCTGTAAACCGCGAGATCTGCAGGTATCGTGCCGTCTGCAGTCTATTTTTTGACAGGCGTTCAAACACTATGTGTGAAGTGAGTATACTGGTGTAGTGGAACAAACAGAGTAGTCACATGAGTCACCAACCATTGCTGCAGGCGAGATAGAGTATAACGGTAGAGAGCAGTATTCCCCGTAGCATCGGTAGGCAGCTCATGGCCTACATTTGTGCGTCGGCTTAGTATTGTAACTACAAATGCCAGGTACAGAGTAAACAGGTACAAAGGGTAGGCAAGAACGATGATATCGAATTTCCCAACTGATAACACGGCGCATGCCGAAGCGATCAGTGAAACTACCCAGGTAACTAGTGTCTCGCTGTGAGGGTCTTTGACTATTTTGGTTATCGTCGCTAGCCCACCTAACATGCTGATAC
>CAZQKJ010000420.1:0-3763 GCA_964593315.1 uncultured Granulosicoccaceae bacterium | reverse complement strand
GTTGAAGGTCGGCCTGCGGTGGTGATACGACATTGCTGTCAGTGCCAGTGTTATTGGCAGCGTTAGTATTGGTGAACGTAGTCGGAACAGTGATTGTGGCGGTATTAACCAGTGGCGTAATGGCTGACTCGCGAACCGGTACTACTGCCGTAAAGGTAGCAGAGCTGCCTGAGGTTAAGCTCAGTGATGTGCTTATATCACCTTCTCCGAATGCAGCGCCGCACGCCCCCTCACTGCCGCCGTCAATGGCACAGGTCCAGTCGACGTTAACAACGTTTATGTTTGCTGGATCAAAGGTGTCGGTGAGCGTGGCACCATTCATATCTGATGGGCCGTTGTTCTGAACAGTGATGGTGTATGTGGTGTCAGTACCAGCTACTACGCTGCCTATTCCATCGTCTTTGGTGATGACTATATCGCCTGAAGGTACTAAAACGGTGTTGTCGTCTAGTGCCGAGTTGTTGGTGATATCGCTGTCTAGAGTACCGGTTGGAGGAGAAACAATTGCGGTGTTGCTAATAGTGCCGGTGGCATTCGACAGAATTGGAGCGGCACTGACAGTAAATGTTGCAACGGCACCGGTATTAAGATTAACAGTAGTATTGATGTTACCGGTAGACGGACCAGGGTTGGCACAGGCACCTGAGCCGCTTGTGATAGTGCAACTCCAGGTTACATTGGCAACGTCGAAAATATTGGGCTCGAATATATCAATGACACTCGCACCAACGACATCGGTTCCATTGTTGGATACGACGATATCGTAGGTAATTGCATTGCCGGGAATAGCTGAGTTTATGCCATCTATTTTGGTGATGGAAAGATCAGTGATAGATGATATGGTGGCTACTTCTACATCATCGGTGTTATTTGCTGGCAGAACACCATCGTAATTAGTGATAGTTTTGGCATTGCTACTGGTGACACTTGCACTATTTTGAAAGAAACCATCAGCATTTGAGCCTGCAATATCAGCTATGAATTCCAAAATAACGGAACCTGCAGGAGGGATGTCAAATTCACCCCAAACCGGAGTGGCTGTTGCCGTAGAAGGTTCTACGACTCCTGTACGCAGATGAGTGCCGGAAATTGAAGTGGTCGAGTTGAAGGTAAATCCAGCGGGTAATGTGTCAGTTATTTCTACCGCGTTGGCTGTGGCTGTACCGGTATTGCTTACCTCCACCCGATAACTCGTTGTACCACCCGTTGCGGCTGTTTTAATCAGTGAATCTTTCGTCACTGTTAGTACAGCGCTGGTCACGGTGACGTTTTCGTCGTTACTCAGAGTGCCATCAAAATCGTTGATAGTAGCAGGTGAGGTGGTAGTGGTTACTGACGCGCTGTTGTCATAAGATGCATCGGCTACTGTACTGTTGATGTTGACACTAAAGTCGATAACCACTTCGCAGCCCGAGGGTACTGTCCAGGTGCCCCAGGTAATCGTGCCGCTTGCACCATCTGCAGGATTAGTCGTTGAGTTTCGAGTGGCCGCGGTAACGCAATTACCTGTGGCCTGCGTTGTAAATACTGTGCTCGCTAAATCGTATGTAAAACCCGCCGGGAGTAAATCACTGATCTGAACTGTCGCGGCATTACCGCCCAATGAGGCTTCATTGGTTAGTGTCAACTGATAATCTGCTGTGGTACCGGTAGAAGTGTTCAGTACGGTCGGGGTTGTGGTGGTTTTGGTCAGCGTGAGGATAGGTGCGTGAAATAGTGCGAGATTTTCACCCGTTATATTTGTGTTGCCAACAGTAATCGTTTGAGTCCCGGTCAAGGGAGCAATGAACTCCCATTCATTGGGCACAACGGGTGAGACATTGACCGGGGAATCTGTCAGCACTACCTCATAATTGCCGGGCGGGATAGATGCGAAACTGTATCCACCCGGGCCCGGGAGAACTTGTGTCGATTGTAAAACCGTATTTGGATTGAGAGTATCAACTAGATTGACAAAAATGCTGACACCATTGCCCCAATCTTCTCCGTTATTCTGGGTGCCGTTAGTATTCAGGTCTTCAAACACACTGCCGCTGACATCCACACCTGCAGGCGCACTCCCGTCAAAAGTGTTTTCAAAAGTACAGGTGACGTAGTCAAAAGCTGACAGTTGTAGATCGTTACCCGTTAAGCTACCGGCATCGCAGGTTAAATCAGTCTGATTGTACTGCGCTAGTGTGCTCTCACTCAAAGTGTAGGTGCCTGGTCGTACAGGAAAGCTGGTTACGTTAGTGCTGCCTGCGACTCCGCTGTTGCTGGTAATGCCAGAAAAACTCAATGTGAAATCGTCTGCTGTTCTCGGGCCACCACCGACAATATCTTTTTCAAGCGTTATGGTCGGAACAGTGACCACCAGAAAATTGACCTGCTCTGTCGTATGATTTCTATTGGCGTTGTTAATCAAAGATTCCTCAATGGCGAGGCTTATTTGGTTATTTGCAAGTGGATCGTTACCAAACAGGACAGCCCAGGCTCCATCCCCTCCTTTTTCACCGAGTTGACTCAGAATTCCAACGGAGTATGTCTCGACCGTATCCCAAAAGAACGGGGCACCATTGGTAGTACCTGCGATAGCACGAGCCGTTGTTCCCGCTCTAAATCCACCGGTGCTTCCACTTGCGCCAGTGGTGGTGGTGGTTCCAGCGATAATAACGCCGATATACTCATCTACGCGGGTCCCCACCTCTTTACTGATGTGCTTACCTACACAAATACCGTTACCAGGGGTAAACGGAATTTCTCTTCGGTCTGTAGTGCAATCGTTGGCGTAGTAGACACTCGCAAGTGGGTCATTTGAAGTCATAACCTGACCCAAGACAACCGGATTGACAAAGGGGTGTGTAATCAGGCTGGTAATATCTTCCAGTTGATCGGTCCAGCCATTGTTGTTGCCTGTAGTCCAGGCCGGGTTTGTGAATCTACCAATGACCCCATCAGACAGTACTTTGCGCGCCTCGATAGGTACGCCGTTGACATCATGCAGTCCTTCTTCAACTATGACACAGTGCACGTTACCTGGTGTGGCAGTTGCACCGACTGCATCCGCCAACAAGCCCAGCTTGATGGAGATTGTGGTAGAGGTAATAGAATTAATCCGAACAACGGATGGTAGAGCGATAGCGTTTGGAATATTGTAGGTACAGACCGGAATGGCATCGGTGTATACGTTATCCAAATTAATAGTGACGGGTGTCTCGCCAACATTAGGAACAACGTGTATTTCCATTTCGTTTGTTACAGGCACAGCCAACACAGCCTGTGGGATATACATACAAACTAGAAGGAATAAGACTTTGAGCCAATTGTGCTTCATGTACTTAACTTTAATACTTGGTCCTACATACCTGAATATGACGTCAGTTAGACCCTTGACCCGTATATGATCTTAAATAACTTCTTTGAAAGTTATGCGGGCTGAGTCTTCAGAGCGAGAAATTTACCTGCCTGTTGCGCCACGTCTGTCGCTTTTATTTACCGTGAAAAACCTTCAAACATGCAAATTCCGTTTGCAGGCCGATTCAAACTCATCGAACTGATTGTGTACCCGCATTTTTCACTGACCAATTTCCGCTGCTTCAGTTTTATATCGGTTCTCTGATGTCAACAAACCGAGTTGCAGGTAAAAGTTCTCGCAGTTCAAACCCATCTAGCGAAGCAGCAGCATCTGTGCCATTGGTTTGAGTAATTTAAAATTTGGGGAAGTGCTTATCTTGTGTAGGGTATGCTCGTCGGACACCATATAATGGCGATGATGGGGAAAGGC
>CAZQKJ010000419.1:0-3778 GCA_964593315.1 uncultured Granulosicoccaceae bacterium | reverse complement strand
GTGGGACTAATACCACTGCTAATCAGCTTTCTGGCAACCATATGGTCTTTCGGGCTATTGACGGAATCAACACACTGCAACTCGGTACCACGATAGTGAAAAACAGAGAAACTATTCTCATCAGGATTGCCACGTTCAATAAATGTGTCTGATGCATTGGAAAGTCCGGCAATCTGCAAGCTGTACTCTCCCTGATCTGACCAGAACCACGGCACTGAAGAATACTCAGATCTTTTACCTGCAATACAAGCGGCGATCACACGCGCCTGGTCTGTCGCGTTCTGAATGGACTCAAGGCGAATCATATTGTTGCCGGAAGAAATATCAGGGTTGTTTGCAAAACTATTCGGGTGTTTGGCGCAGTCACCTGCAGCGTAAATGTCAGCAACCGACGTTTCGCAGTACTCATTGACGACGATTCCATCATCGCACTTAAGTCCGGCTGCTGACGCTATCTCATCATTGGCGATCACACCAATTCCCGCAACCAGTAAGTCGCATGGCTGGCGCTTGCCTGAGACAGTTACTACCTCTGACACCTTGTTCGGGCCAATGATTTCACTCACGGAGTCTTTTAGTTGTATCTCTATACCGTTGGATTGATGTTGCTGACTAAACCATGTTGATATATTTGGCGAGACAGCTCTTGCCATCACCCGGTCGGCCTGGTCATATACCGTGACAGATTTACCTATCTTGTTCGCAACAGCGGCGAACTCAAGACCAATAAATCCCGCACCAATAATTACGATGTTCCCGGCATCTGCAAGCTCCTGTTTAAGATGCTTTGATTGTTGTAGCGTTCGAATCATATGGACGCCAGCGAACTGTGCGTCAGCGCCAGTAATCGCTGAAGGCAAAGGTCTTGCCCTCGACCCCGTTGTGATCACAAGTTTTTGATAAGAGAAGTCGCCCCCGGCAGACTTAACAGTGTGGTTTTCCGGATCAATTTGATCAACTCGAGTGTTGAGTTTTACATCAACATCTTTGGATGAATAAAAAGATTCAGGCCGCATCAGGAGTTTTTCTTCCGACGTCTCTCCGGATAGAAATGATTTAGATAGCGGCGGACGATGATAAGGGTATTCACCCTCTTCACTGAGAACCAGTATTGGCGTTGTGACTTTTTCTTTTCTGAGCGCCAGACACAGTTGTACTGCCGCCTGGCCGCCGCCAATGATAATAATCGGATCGGTATTCATCACCGTCTTTGCGCCTTCAGTTTTGCTCAGTTGGCAAGTGTAGAACAATGCCGTCCAGCTCATCAGACATTTTAATCTGACAGCTTAGGCGACTAGTGGGTTTGCGCTCAACAGCGGTAAAACCCAGCATCTCTTCTTCATCACTTTCTGCAGTGCCTGTGAGATTTGCAAATTCTTCTGCAACATAACAGTGACAGGTCGCACACATGCAGGAACCACCGCACTCAGCCTCTATGCCATCTATATTGTTGGCAATGGCGATTTCCATCAGGCTGACGCCATTTTCGCCTTCAACTTCGTGGCTGTTGCCATCGGCATCAATAAAAGTAACTTTTGGCATAGTGGTTATGATCCAGAGGTAAATTCAGTGATAGAAAATAGAGACTTTAGAACAAGTGCTATTGCACTTAATGGGCGAAAGGTCAGAAATGCGTGTTATTTAAATAATGGGGGCTGCCAGATTAAACTAATAGCTAAACATCATATAAATGGTAAATAGTAGTCTCGCACTGCATCTACGCTTTTGCCTTTTAATCGGGTGAACTCATCGCGCTTAAGAAATATCAGTGCATCACAATACAGTTCGCCAACGGCCTTGCGCAGTTCTGTGTTTTTATCAAGCTCGTTAAGAGATTTATCCAGTCCGGATGGCACATGGCGTTTTTCCCGCACATGTTCAACACCATCTAAATCTTCGGGTGCCTGCAGAGGTAACTTATTGTCCACGCCCAGTTTGGCTGCCTGCAATACTGCTGTCACTGCCTGGTAAGGGTTGGTAGCACAATCGGCCATGCGGTGTTCAAGCCTGGCTGACTTTGCACTTTTACTTGAAGAGCGCGTTGTAACCATACGGTGGTCTTCAGCCCAGTTAGCCCAATAGCCTGCCATGCTACCGGCACTGAGTCGGTCGTAACTGTTGACTGTGGTAGCCAGTAATCCCGCCAGCGCACGATGGTGATAAATGAGTCCCGCCATTGAGTGTTTGGCCAGATCAGACAGCTCACCGGTTGGCGCGATAGCATTGTTACCGTCATTGTCTGTAAAACTGAAATTCACGTGCAAACCGGAACCACCACGATCAGGCACGGGTTTTGGCAGAAAAGTCAGCAGCAGCCCTTTCTTAAAGGCTATTTCACGTGCCATGGTTTTCATCAAAAATGCATCGTCGCAGGCTTTTATTGCCTGATCGAACTTCAACGTCAGTTCGAACTGGCCGTTGTCGTACTCACCGTTCATGCTTTCTATGGGTATATCTGCTGCATAAGCTGCCTCCCAGATTTCATCCATCACACCGCGTGGGTCACTTTCTGGGCCAGTTCCATAAACAAATGCACCGGGTGTATCGTAAGGTCGCCAGATGCCATCGCTATCGCGCTGAAAGATAAATCCTTCAGTTTCCAGCCCGATCATTGGGTTATAACCCATACCCTGCCACTCAGAGACAGTGCGGCGCAGTGCCGAACGTGCACACAGACCGAATGGTTCACCATGAATTTGTAAATCACCGAGCGCAATCTCGGTGGCAGATTGCCAGCTGGCGCGTCGCTCCTGATCCAGAACCAGATCCATATCCGGCAGTCCGTCATACACGCCACATCCGGGTATGGTCAGTAGATCGCGATCATAAGATACGGCATACGCGCCACGAGCAAAGCCAATTGAACCACCTTGGGCGACATCGCACGGGACGTATTTGCCACGTGGCAGATTGAGCATGTCACAGAACAATACTCGGGTTCGATTGATAGATGGGTTTGTCATGTTTGAGACGCTATCGAGTTAAGCCAGTACGGGTGATACGTGGAGTTGCTTAACACCACAGATAAAGTTTGATCTGGTCCATGTTGGTTCTTGCAGTATGTCAAATCGTTCGATTCTTTTTACCAGTTCTTCAAGCACGATACGAACTTCCATTCGGGCCAGATGCATGCCAAGGCATACGTGTGGGCCGCCTTGTCCAAACGCCATGTGGCGGTTCGGTTTTCGGTCCAGTTGTACCTCGTGAGGATTGTCAAAAACTTCTTCATCACGACTGCCTGAAACAAACCACAGCAGAACTTTGTCACCCTTTTTAATTTGTTTGCCGTGTAGCTCATAGTCTTCTGTGGCAGTGCGTCGAAAGTGCATGGTGGGTGATGCCAGACGAATAAATTCATCGGCACAGGTATCCCAATAATCATTGGTTTTCAACTGCGTTATTAACGAGGGATCGTGTGCTATTTTGCTGAGTGCGAGTGCAATAGAGTAACGAGTCGTGTCGTTACCAGCCGCTACCAACAGACAAAAGAAGTTCTTGAACTCAAGTTCATTTAAGCCATTTTCATCAAGCATCATTTTGGCTAGAATTCCTGACTCAGCTACTGATCTTCGATTCTCCAGCAGATCATTGGCATAGTCGTATAGCTCAAACCCCGCCGGACTTCGAAACGGCATCATCCGATAAGCGCTGGTATCCATTTTATCGACAACGTGCTCGGTAAAATCCGGGTCACTATTGCCTATGAGTGCATCGCCTTTTTCAACAAGCCATGGAAGGTCTTCATCAGGAACCCCCAGGATGCGGCCAAGCATTAACA
>CAZQKJ010000418.1:3253-3783 GCA_964593315.1 uncultured Granulosicoccaceae bacterium | reverse complement strand
CTCGCGACGTAGTAGCAATGAGTAGCGCGCTGAAAGAACGATTTGAGTACCCATATATTTCCCGGCAAGCAATCGAAACGATTGGTAGTAAATAGCAGTAACACAGGGCAATGAAGCACACGCGAACTGTTATTTGCCAAAGCTCAAGAAGAAACAGGCGACCATAATGAAACGTACAATACTCTCTAAGAATGTAAGAAAGGTGTTACCCCTTTTGGTAGCAACCAGTGTCACATTGGCTGGCTGTTCTGGCCAGGAAGGCGATACCAATGGCGAATTCGCCGGTGTAGGTGGCGCGCTTGGTCTCGGATCAGGTGCGACGACAGCACTCGGTGTCGTGGGTGGTGTTTTGGTAGTAGGGGGTCTGTTGGCTCTGGACGATGATGATGACGATTCATCTGCCGGCCAGACCGTAACGACTCCAGCGCCAGGTCCAACTGATACCGGTGGCACCGATACCGGTGGAACAGATACTGGTGGAACAGATACTGGTGGAACAGATACTGGTGGAACAGATACTGGTGGAACAG
>CAZQKJ010000418.1:0-3153 GCA_964593315.1 uncultured Granulosicoccaceae bacterium | reverse complement strand
ATACTGGGACTGACACAGGCACCGATACTGGTGGCACGGATACAGGCACCGATACCGGTGGCACAGACACAGGTACCGATACTGGTGGCACAGGTACTGATACCGGTGGCACTGACACAGGCGGCACAGATACAGGCACTGACACGGGTGGCACCGGCACAAGTGCACCGAGTTTCGGTGACGAAGGTACACTGGCGGATAACGGATCTTTCGTTGGCGATATCTTATCTGATGAAACAGTGTCTCCATTCAGTGACTCACCTGAAGTGGCCATGTCCAATTTGAATTTTGATCGAGCCACAGGTTGTGTAACAGGTACGGTCACAGTGCCCACTGGTGTGAATCCAAATGCGGTAACAGTGATGGTTGGACCTGAAGGGGTGAATGGTTTTCCAGCACTTGAACTAGAGCAGGTTGGGCCGAATACCTGGCAAGCACCAGCCAATCAATCTGCACAACAATGCGCCTTTGTACTTCAGAATCTGCCAGCCGGTAACTTGTATTTGGCGGTAAGAACTCCCGAGTTTCCAACAGGTGAGTTGCGCAGACAGATTGATCCTGCCGGTACATTCCGCTACGAGACGACTCACCAGTGTGTTAATGGTGGTTCGGCTGTCGGAATTATTCTGGTCAATGAGATCACTGGTGATTATTCAATTACCTATAACACCACGGGTACACCTCCATTGAGCAGCGCTCATCTTAACGATGGTGTTGTTTCAGGAACAACCGAAAATGTGTTGATTAACCTTACACAGCGGCCGAGTAATCCATCTCAGTTTTTCCGCCATGGCAACTTCATGGATCCCAATGATCCATTGCCAAACATTGAACAGCAATTGTTTGATGGGCAGGTATTCATTGATGCGCATTTAACATCCGACGACAGTCGCGAATGCTTTGGGCAATTGCAGAAGCTATAGCGTGAGTGAATAGCAGTAAGAGTTAAAAAAAGGCCGCGCAAGCGGCCTTTTTTTTGGATGTGTTGATCTGACTCTGGCTTGAGAGTGTTAGCAGAGTTGAATACGGGTCTAGCTTTTCGGTTGGGCCAGACATTGATTCATGTGGTAGTCAATATAGCGGGTATAAAAGTAACCTGGCTGGTAGTCTTCATACACCTCAAAAACATACGGGGTGCGTGGGTTGTATTGAAACTGACGTACAAGGTGGGCTGCAAAATTTCTGTTGGTAACTGGGTGGACGTAGACTTCTATGTCGCTAAAGAACGGATCTGCGTTTTCCAGCTCTGCCTGCATCAGTGGCATAAGGTCGGCTATAGATTCGCCTTTTTTGTTACGAGCTCTATATTTCTTCCAGATGTCTCGCGATAGTCTGGACAACTCTTTCAGCGGTTTTTCTCGTGCTCTAATCGCAGCCACGGCTTTGTCAGTGATATCGACGATCACATAGTTCTGCCCGGTATTGTCAGCGGAGTCTATGTAACTTTTACCTCTGTGTGGCTTGATATAGCCAAGCTGACCGTAAAATGCACCTATACCGACATCTGCCAGTTTTTTCAGAGCACCTCTGCGTCGATCTTTTTGGCTGACAAACAGTGGTTGTTTAGCCGCGATCGATGGTAGTTTTGCATATTGTTTCCAGGTACCAATTCCAACTTCATCACGATCGAGGATAACGTCAGTGGCATCGCCATAGTGCGAGGTGAGTGCGGCAAGCTGGGCAATTTGTGCTCCGGTTGAGCATTCTGCAACAAATGATTCATTATAAAGTGACTGAACGGATTCCCTGATGCTGTGCAGCGGAATATCGTAGCCGCGTTTGCTTTGCGTGTCCCAGGTGTTCTGTGGAGGCAGGAACGGATCGCGCGGGTCGCGGCCCGCAGGTAGAAATTGGAAGCCCTGATTATCATTGAGGGTCTTGGCGGCAAACTCAACGGATCGTTGGTAGCCACGATTAAAAAGACACTTGCTGCTGACAGAGGTCAGCGTTTCGGCCGTGCGTGTGAGCAGGGATTTTCGATCTTCAGAGGCTAAATTGAATTTAAATACCGGCGAGTCGGGGGAATTGCAGGTATCAATGTGCATTAGGCCGGGCGAGCTGCTGTTAGCCTCAATTGTCCAGCCCAGGTGTTTCAGTATTCCAAGACTGCAAGCGAGCTCATCTGCAGCATGAAGTGGCAGTACCGGCAGCATGCACAACAAGGCACCAACGACGACATGTCCAACAGCGGGTTTTTGAGTAGTGTTTGGTCTGATTGCGATTGCCCCCATGGTGGTTTCCGTTGTTGATGATTAAGTTGCCATATTCTGGTGTGCTGTGAAAGCCTAAAGCCTGCTGTGTAATGTAGCTGCTTAATGATGTTTTTCAACAGCTTATGATGGCAGTGTATCGTCTCTTTGTTGTTGATCGAAAGTGTCTGGATCACTGTTATCGATGGTGTGAGGTTCTTCAGCGATTGCAATGTTGTCGTCCGCCACCGGTGCTGCATCCTGAGCGGAGTGAGCAAAGGGAGTGAATTTTGTATCCGGCAGCCAGTCTTTGAATTCTTCTCCGTAGATATCCCACACCGTGACAAACAAGGCTGCAATGATCGGCCCTATGATAAAACCGGGAAAGCCAAACGTTAACAAGCCACCGAGTGTTGAAAAGAAGATCATCAGCTCGTGCAACTGGGTATCGGAGCCCACAAGCTTCGGGCGCAGGATGTTATCGATGCTGCCAACCAGCAGGGCGCAATAGATAAACAACCCTGCTGCAAACACCCACTCACCGTTAACCAAAAGATAGATGCATGCCGGTATCCATACCAATGCGGCACCGATACCAGGCACTACCGATAACAACATCATGGTGACGCTTAAAAACAAAGCGCTCGGGATACCGCAGATCCAGAGTCCAATGCCGGCCAGAGTGCCTTGCAAAAAACCGATAACCGCTGTGCCTTTCAATGTGGCTATCGTGACACTCCTGAAGCGATTAAGGAGCAGCGATTCGTTTTTGTCGTCGAGCGGCAGATAGTAGAGAATCTTCTGTATGAATCGATCACCATCCATTAAAAAGAAGAAGAAACTATAGAAAACCAACAGTGCAGTTATCACGGCACTTACCGTACCGCGTGTAGCGCTTTGCAGCAGGTTGACCGCTGTACCGGTTACTCCGGCAAGCACACTGCCAACCCGCTCTGCCAGATGA
>CAZQKJ010000417.1:0-3801 GCA_964593315.1 uncultured Granulosicoccaceae bacterium | reverse complement strand
CCTCGATTAAAATGCAAGCAGCGGGTGTCATGTTCTATGAATAGCGTTATTAGATCTGGCCACATAATGCCCATTAATTTTACGCGCATGACAGATCTCAAAATGTGGCTATTCGCGCCTGAGCATGCCTTTATCTGTCTTCAGCAGGGTTCACTGCAAATCGTGATTTGTGCAACGCACACTGGCAATAGTGAAATTCCCGGACCATCAGGAGAGTTAAGAATAAGCTGGAGATAAAAGGCGGAGATAAAAAAAGGCCAGGTAACAAAAATTGTATACCTGGCACAAGGGGTGAAGATGAATTAGGCAACAAGATATTATCGCCCTAAAGCTTGCTTACAATGCATAGCCGCTAAGCATCAGTAATTAGCGCTGTGTACTTGCCGCAAAGCTATGACAACTCGTATCACCAGTAAGTTGCGACAAAAAACTGGAATGTAGTAGAAATGTTGCAGAGCGATAGATGTGCCTTTGCAACCGCCAGTCTTGCGGTCGCGCGCGATGACCATAAGAAGTAGGCAACAATTAAGAAGTAAAAGTTAAGTCAGCACATGAGACCGGTGGTCACATCTTCCCATGATGTCCCCTTTTGATGACTTGGATGTGGGTGCCTGAGGATCGTAAGATTTAAAAGCGGGCGGTGGAGTCAGGCATCCGGCACGACCAATGGAACGATTGATCAAGGCGGTGAAACATCACCGGTTACCCATTTATAGCTAGCGTATTGTGCGCGTGCAGACTAGTGCTGGAAGAATAATGTGTGCCATCCGGAATCAGGACAGCACACGATAGCTATTTCAGAGCTAACTGTTTTCAGTTAGCCATCGCCAATGTCTCATTGTCTTGCTTGAGACTGGCGAGCTGCGCTTTCAAAGGTTGAATGCGTTGTTTGAAGGCAATCAGCTCCTGCTGTTCGAGCGGGCTTGAGCCAGGCAGTTCAACTTTTTGAGGATCATGGTGAATACCATCAATACGGAATTCGTAGTGTAGGTGCGGGCCCGTTGCGAGTCCGGTTTTACCGACATAACCGATCACTTGTCCCTGAGAAACCCTGGCACCTTGCTTTAACCGTTTCGGGAACCGGCTCAAGTGAGCATACAGTGTGGTGTAACGATCACCGTGTTGAATTTCTACGGTATTGCCATAACCACCACGCACGCCCATAAACACTACCCTGCCATCGCCCGCGGCACTGATAGCAGTCCCTATTGGCGCGCCATAGTCCACGCCTTTGTGTGCTCTTATTGTGTGACGAATGGGATGTTTGCGTGCCAGATTAAAACGCGATGTGATTCTCGCCTTAATCGGATTGCGTAAAAACTGTTTCTTTAAGCTCTCGCCATTAGCATCAAAGTAAGTGCGCTGACCGTTACGTACATGCCGATAAGCACTGTGTGCCTCATTGCTTGCACGATACTCGGCTGCGAGTATGTTGCCGTTCTTTACCAGTTTTCCGTTTTTACTGAACGACTCATACAGCACGGTGACGACATCACCGGCTCGAACCTCACGATTGAAATCGACAGTCCACTGGAAGATAGAATAAAGCTCCATAATCATCGATTCAGACAAACCGGCTGCCGCACCATCAACAAACAGTGAGGAGTCCAGCTTTAGCTCTGCTACTTTGACCGATTTTTCCAGCGGGTGGTGATCTACCCTCGCTTCAAACTTGTTATCGGCCGCACGCGTTATGTACAGCGTGTTTTCAAGATCGATCTTGCGTTTGACTTTGGTCAGCCTGTGGCTGCCATCGAAGTTAAGCTCAATCTCATCACCTGGTCTGAGGTTGCTCAGATGTTTTTCTACATCGGGCAGATTGCCCAAGGTAGCCATCTCGGCGGGTGTCAGACCGTGTCTGGACAGCACTGCATACAGACTATCGCCCTTGACGATAGGGACCAGAATCTGTGAAGGCTCCTGAGTGTAGTCATTGGCAAGTGCCGGGTTTGCTGCCGTCAGCGGTGCCGGATTAATAAACGCGGCTACCGGTATTGCGGATGGATCTATTAGTTCGTCTATCGCCGGAACCTCTACAAACGGCACGTCTGATGGACTATCTGTATTCACTGTGGCGCTTTGATTGAATTTAAATTCAGGCTCTGGCACTTCGATAGTTTCATCCAGTGCTATCTGCTGCTGTGCAGCCAAAGGTTGTATTGTCTGCTTGGTTGTCTGCCCGTCAACTTGTCCGCCAAGATTCGGTTCTGAGAAAACATTGTTAAACAACAGAGTGCCTACAGCGGCAATGCCACACACAGCTGCTGCCGTGCGAATTCGGCCATTGCCTTTGTCGTGTTGTTCGGCTGTTTGTTGCCTCACAAGTTTCGGTGTCTTTGTGGCGACAGGTTCACCGAGGTTGCTCTCTGTGTTTTTGTAGTCGACCAGCACCTGGGTGCCGGTTCTATTATTGAGCTGAGGCAAAGGAATAGTTCTCGAGGAAATTCAACCTAGTTAGGATAATTTCTTAAACCGGACTGGTCAATTAACAAGCATTTAGGTTTAGTTCTGCCTTTGCCCTAACTATCAACAGGTTAAGCTCAGAAGCGGCGGGTTTGCACGGGCTGCTGGTTTGGTTAAATGATCGAAAGAATTTAATTGTGGCAGCGAGCCTGGATAAGCGCATGATGAACCCAGTGCCAGGTTAACAGGTATCGCGAGTATGACCAGAGCAACCCATAGTTGAGCAGAGACAACTCATAGGTGAGCAGAGGGTGTCAGGCAGATTTCGAATTGATCCACGGCTGCATGAAAGTACCGCTAATGAACGCCAGATAGTGTCCAGATATGGTTATGAGGGCAGGTGGTCATGGTAATCAATTAGAGTGGGCACTATCTCAACTGGTATCCAGTTCAATCTGTATCCAGGTTGCGGCTTCCCTGAGAGGAGTTGTATACAGCCAACCCACATCTGCCAATCGCGCCTTATTAAGTGAAGTAGAAATCAATAACAACGGCCGGAAAAGCGTGCAGATGGCAAAAACGCCTGTACGCTCGCAGATTCCCCCGCAGCGCGAGCGGCTGCGACCGGAATGACTCCTGAGCAGACTGCAAGGCTTGTGTTGCGGCGCCGAGAACCCATGCGCGAGACTCTAAACAGGGAATGGGTATTGCCCGTGCGGTATGACCAGTCCCCTATAGATGTGAGATGCTCATGCTAATTGAGTCAGCAAGTCCGCAGCTTGAGTACGCCCAGGCACAACGTACCAGGCCCGAGAAACAAGGATCAAGATGATACCGCTTGAGTCTTCCGCTGATAGATTTGGTCCAGGGGAGCTCATCAACCGAATCCACAGCTGTTCAAATAACAGGTCGATTGTAGAAAATCACCCCCCAAACCTTGCAGAAGCATAAGAAATCTCAGATCAAAAAAATTATTTTTGCATGAATTAATTGCGGAAAAACACAGCGCCTAATTGCGCATCTTCTGTGCTTTCAATCGCTTAACTGAAGAGCCAGGTCTGCTGCAGAAAGAATCGCCAAATTCTCAACAAAAATAATCTTCAAGCCGCGTTGACAAACTTCGCTGGGGGTGTAGAATTCTCGCTCCTGATGTCAGCCGACTTCGCGAAATTAATTAATTTTGCCAAACAGTTGACAACAGAAAAACCCCCTACTATTATGGGGAGCTCGCTGAAGCAAAAATGCTTCAGCACTCAGATCCCAACGATCCGAGTATGTTCATTCAAAATTTGGTCTAAGTAACTTGTGTGGGTGCTTTCACGATGATGTTGCGCATAGCAATTAAATCGATGAGGCATTCAAACCTAGTTAATTCAACGTTAAGTAGTTTTAATTCAA
>CAZQKJ010000416.1:0-3832 GCA_964593315.1 uncultured Granulosicoccaceae bacterium | reverse complement strand
CAGACACTCAACCAGTGCGGCATTTCTTGAACCGGTAAAAAAACGCAATAACCTGACGATCAAAACGGATGTTGAAGCAACCGGTGTTGAGTTCGAACAGCAGCAGGCAATTGCTGTAAAAGTAAAAAAACCGGACCTATCAACACATAAAATTCTTTGCCGATCTGAAATTGTATTGTGTGCAGGCGCTATCGGATCACCTGATCTATTGTTACGCTCCGGCATCGGGCCTGCAGATGATATAGCTGCCATACAGGTTCCACTGGTAAAAAATCTGCCGGGTGTCGGGCGAAATTTACAGGATCACGTTGATATTCTGACTGCCTACCATACAAAATCTCATGTACCCTATGGAGTCTCGATAAGAGCAACACCCAGACTGATAGCGGACGCTTTCAACTGGATATTTTTCAAACGCGGCCTGCTTTCATCCAACATGGTCGAAGCAGGCGGCTTTGTTCGCTCAACACCCGACCGTCAGCGCCCTGATATACAATTTCACTTAATACCAGGTCGTAAAACATTCAGCGGCAACCCCATTGAGTACGGTCATGGCATGTCTCTACACACCTGTGTTCTCAATCCTGTCAGTCGCGGCAGCATCAAAAGGTTATCACCGGACGGACCACCGGATATTGACCTCGGTCTGCTGAATGACGACGATGACTTATACCGACTGCGCAAAGGCCTGCAGATTGCGAGAGAAATTCTTGCCCAGCAGCCACTGGACGTGTACGGCCTAACCGAGGTGCTTCCCGGTGCAGACATACTGAGTGATAGCGCACTGGATGAATTTATTCAAAAAAACGCCCGCACGGTTTATCACCCTGTGGGCACCTGTGCAATGGGGGTGCATGAGCAATCAGTTGTAGATCCACAACTAAAAGTTCGAGGTGTGAGCGGGTTACGGGTTGCTGATGCCTCGATCATGCCGACAATCGTCAGTGGCAACACCAATGCTCCAACCATTATGATTGCTGAGAAAGCAGCTGATATGATTCTTCAGGATAGTTAGATTTGCTACTATGCTGTCATCGAAAGTCTATTTGGCATTAGAAACTGCCTGAACAATCAAAACACCTCTACGAAAATACTTTCTCTACTTCACTCTCATCCTCTTCATTTGACATTACATTGTTGGGTGATCCGCCAAGCACACGAACCGGATCAATATTGTTCCACAATGGGAGTAGAACTCATTAGGCTGGCAAACAACGCTCCCCCTCTCAGTCCCCACGCCAGTAATCCAGCTGTAGCACTGAGTGACACTCCTACACCTGTATCAGTCACAACCCTGTAGCGAGCTTCACTTTCTGCACCGGCATTCTCAAAATCTCTACCTAGAACGTCCAAACCATTCACGAACTGCCGGTTGGCTATCGCGACACTGGTTGCATCAGGCAAATGAACAGTGCTTGAATCTGAGCTACTTGCGGCATCCTGATGGATCGTATCCGACGCTATAGGGGCTTGTGCACCAGCTAGATGAGAGTGGGGACCGGCATTATGCCGGCGGTCAATGTGATTCAAGGACAGACATTCGAGCAAGGCTGACATTAACTTAAGCTTTGCAGGACTACCTGAACCTGATTTTTGACAGCACACCGTAAATTTGACACACAGCAAAAAACAAGCTGCCTGACGTGAAGGTAGTTAACGCCGTGCCTACAGTTAGATCGTATAGAGGGGTTTCTAGCCTCGGACCAGCTTAATATCTCGATCAACTTCTGTGGTGTTTCCATCATCATCTACCCACAAAAATTTGAAGGTACCTGCTTCATTCACTTTTGCCTTGAACTTAAAGTAGGGGTTGGACGCCATTGCAGGTTTCAAGTCGCAGGAAAAAACCTGTTCACCATTAAACTCGCAGGTAAACTTATTGATTATTTTCCTTGGTATCACCGCACCTTCTTTATCAGTCCGATGGCCTGACTCCATAATGTGATTAAGTGACGTCCTGATTGTAATCACTTCACCAGCAGCGACTGCCTCGGGGAGCGTAATTCTTGGTCTCGCCATAATATTCTTCCGACTTTAAGCGCCACAGCCTCCGGTAGCCACTTCCACGTTTATACTTGTTCTGTAAGACTTCCCATTATTCAGCTTTGCAGCGGCCGTGAGCGTTGAAGATTGTTGCAGCCGCACACGAGTAGATACCACAGCTTCCCCGCTAAGCGCACTGAATGAGAAGCTAGCTACTTCAGGATCGGGATTGCCTTCGGCCAGGATCATCAGTGACTCGACAAAGTTATCCGGCGTCATCGGACTGTCAACCGATATCGTTATCGGCACACTACTACCGTTCTCCGCTAATTCTGGAATGGTTATTACGATCAAACCCTGATCTGATTCTGCATCATCAGTGAAGTCTTTCAGCGCTTCAGCGATATCATCTGTGGTCGCGGAGACACGACCGTTGGCAAAGAATGCGGTGGCTGTGGCGCTCGCACCAGCCGCCAATATTATTCTTCTTGAGATATTCATGGAGTCGTTCTTCCGCCGCGCAAAATCAGATCAACAATGCTCATAGCTAATCTAGCCAGGAACCAGAGTGTACAACCTGAAGAATAGCAAACTTCTGAAGTTTGGCAGCGAAATCATCCGCTGCCAAGGCAGAACCAATAACCGTGGTCCGGTGCCCGTCTATGCTGAAAACATATCGGGGTGTGCGGTCTCCATCGGTTCAATTCTCCTGATCAACTGCCTTAAGTGATAGCGCATTGCCTTTTGCGCCGCTTCACTCTCTTTGTACCGAATAGCCTTAAAGATATTCACATGTTCTGCCAAAGTCTCTGACAGAGTCTGCGGCAGAGTCTCTGCTCTATTCGCTAATAAAAGTGGACGTGCGCGATCAAGATGGGTTGACACTCTCTTCACTACCGAGGGAAGACGGGAAACTTCTGTGGTCTCCAATACTATTCGGTGGAAGGCGGCGTCCGCTTTGAGATAGTCGTCTTTATCGAGCTCCATAATAAGGAGCTTCTGCATCTCGATATTTCGATGTAAGCGCGCGAGCGCTGCTTCGGTACAATGACGAGCTGCATGATGCGCCGCGGCGACTTCTAAAGCCTCACGCAAAAACACATCTTCTCTAATCACAGACATTGATAAACGCGATACACGCATTCCTGCCTTATGGGTAAATTCTATTAGTCCGTCTTGCGACAGTCTATTGTAAGCTTCTGTCACAGTAGAACGGGAAAGATCAAACCATTCACAAATATCATTGGTGCGAATGAGTGCGCCGGGGAGAAACTCGACCGACAAAATCGCGCACTTAAGCGCATCGTAAACCTGGTCTTGTCGGGTTCCATAGGGACCAAAAAGTGTTGAAGGTGTTTTTGATTGTGTCTTGTGTTTTTCTGTATCCCCGCCCCGTCTTAATGATGGGTTAGTTAACATAAGTTACTCGCGTGATAGGAACGTTATACCTTAGAGGCTACAAAGGTAGGAAGTTCCTCCATAAAATTACAATGATCGATGCAGCCTCTTAAGATAAAGCCAGCCAGTCACTTTAGATCTCCCGCCAACCTTGCCGCTTAAAGTTCCCGGACACAAAACCGACTACAACAACGCTGCACCCTCTGATAATGCCGCGAGTTTAGCGTAGGCAATATCCGGATCAATCGCACCAAAACCTGCGAAAGTTCCAAAACCACAGTCACTACCGGCAATGACCCGTTCGGCGCCTACAATTTCTACAAAACGTTCAATACGCTGAGCCACTAACATCGGGTGTTCAACAAAGTTAGTAGTAGTATCGACAACGCCCGGTATCAACACTTTGTTATCGGGTATGTCTGACTGTCGATCGCGGAATACTGTCCACTCA
>CAZQKJ010000415.1:0-3844 GCA_964593315.1 uncultured Granulosicoccaceae bacterium | reverse complement strand
ACTCAAGGAATACGTGAAAGTTAAGAAGCTTTTAGTGAACTATAAGAACGTATAACTGCTAAATCATCAGTGAGCAAGATCGCCGCAGATACCCATGATCACGTTGCTATACGCAAGCAGCGCGGTAGCGAAAGGAAAATTGCACCAGTTTTTCATATTACACTCGACTTAGTCGATTTCAACGCTACCTGATTTTCTAGCAGATATCGCGGAGACTGCGGGGGGAATGGCATGGGTGTTATGTGCCGAATCCGGAAAGTAAAAAGCCCCTCCAATTTTGAAGGGGCTCAAGCTTAGTGCTGTCTTAGCGCTCTCTTTGCGCTTTGGGTTAACTACTGACTAAGAATAAAGTAGTCAGCATTGAGGCTATCTAACGGGTGTCGCGGACAAGAATTACTATTCCACCAATTTCTATCCTCTGTGGAGGTGGTTTCCTGTCCAGTGCCGTGTCTGGAGAAAAGGCCTGCCCGATCCTTACACTGGTAGATAAGAAAATCACCGGTTGTGCTGTTGGAATTTACATGCAGAGGATCTGTAAGAATTACCGGGTAGCCTGCCACAGTTAATGCGTCAGCCACGGAGCTCGGGTATTTCGAAGTACCGTCAAAGAAGAACCATCCGGATCCGTTACCGTTCCAGCCGCTGTTAGCAACCCTGAAGGAGCCATGCGCACTTTCATAGGACTCGAGCGCACTCATTGCATTACGCATTGCAGTTTCTCTTTCACTGCCACCACTGCTAGAGGAAGACACAGTGAAATCGTAAGTGAACCACACTGATCCGTTGCTGAGCTTATCCCAAACTTTAGTACGTAATCGATAATTACCCGGCTCCAGATTTGGAATCGTGAAGCTCCAGTCTGCGCCAGATCCTGACTCGTTCGTAAGCGCTGCAGCTTTCACTGTTTGTGCATAGATAGTGGATGTGCTGAATTGACCTGTCGAAAAATTGTATCGTTGATTACCCTGGTTCAATCCAACTACCAACGCGCGTACCATGCGTATCCCGGATTCGTCTTGCGCACTACCGGATATGGTGACAGGGCCTGCGCTTGTCTCTGAGCCAGGACTGCTATAGGCAATGGTCGGTGCAGTTGTATCCGCTTGTGCTTCTTCTACGGTGAAGTCTTTTTGAAACCAGACCGATCCGTTGCTTAACTTATCCCAGACTTTAGTGCGTAATCTATAGTTGCCAGGCTCTAAGTTCGGCACCGTAAAACTCCAGTTTGCACCAGACTCTGTCTCGTTTGTAAGCGCTGCAGTTTTCACCGTTTGTGCATAGATAGTGGATGTGCTGAATTGTCCAGTCTGAAAATTGTATCGTTGATTACTCTGGTTCAATCCAACTATCAGTGCTCGTACCATGAGTATCCCGGATTCGTCTTGTGCACCGCCGGACATTGTTACGGCACCTGCAGTCGCTTCGGAACCGGGGCTGCTGTACGTGATTGTTGGTGCAGTCGTATCTGGTGTGGATTGAGCTGCATCGATAGTGAAATTAAATGTTGACCAGTTTGTTGCATTGTCGAGATTATCCCAGGCTCTCGTTCGTAACTTGTAGTCACCCGGATCTAAGTTTGGAACCATGATATTCCAATCTGCTGTATCACCAGATTCGTTCGTGAGAGTCACGTTTCTTACCGTATCAGCGAAAGCAGTTGATGTGCTAAATTGGCCTGTTGTGAAGTTGAATCTCTGATTGTTCTGGCTTTCCCCCTGCAGGAATACTCTCAGCTGACGAACGCCAGAGTCGTCCTGCGCAGCACCGGATATCATAACTTCCCCGGTACTTGCTTCTGATTCCGGGTCGTTGAAAGCGACAGTAGGTGCTTGTGTATCGGTCTCATCATTATAGTTACATTGCTCTCCATTGATCCGATCGCAGAGTGCCTTATGAACTGCGTAGTAGGCAGGTTTTTTGGTGAACCCCCAACTACCGGATTCGTTGGTGCCATATCCGGAAAATAGAGAAGCTAGTCCTGGAGTCCAGGCAAAGCGATCACTCATACCCCAGGTTTGCCAGCCCTTGCAGGAAGGTATGTTTAAACAATGGTTGAGAATTTGGCTATAGCGCTGACTCTGTAAGGTATTTTCGTTAGCGGTCAGAGGGCGCTCTTCAAATCGGTTAGAATCTGAGAATTGCGTCCACCAGGACCCATCAACTCTTACATCCATTTCAGTTATAAAAAGATTGAGTCCCAGGTCATTAGCAAATCTTTGCAGATTTGATCCAACGGAATTCATTTGAGCGTTAGTGGGGGCTGAGTCAAGAAACATGTGTGCTTGAAACCCCACACCGTCAACAAGCTTGTTGTTACGGTTCAAATGACGAATCAATTCGTACAGGGCGTCCGATTTGGTGTTGTCCCAAAGTACATCGTTCTCGTTGAAGACCAGATCAGGTTTATTGTAAGCGGAACCCCAGCTATTGAGTTCTTCTCGCGCCCAGGTAAAAACATCCTCTACCCAGTTGGCTCCGAGTTTTTGACGAAATATTCCCTGCCTTATAATCTTGTCCATGTTATTGGCAGGGGAGTTTCGAAAATCGCTCACTTCGGCGGCTGTAAGTCCGGTCTTTTCTATCGCTTCGTTGATCACATCCCAATAGGGGAGATTTTTTCCGCGATAGTATCGAAGTTCTCGTTGCACACGGTCTTTCATTATGTCGCGTGCATCAGCATTACTTACATCGCGGAACCAACCAGGAACTACGCTGGATACGTCGATCCCCTCTTCAAACGCGATAGCATGCCCGTGAACAGCTAATTGATTGCTGCCAAAATTCACGTTGTTCAACATGGCATTGATGTCGCTCCGTTTAAATCCGGCATTCAGATCTGAACCGAATAATACTGAGCTTGCAGGTCTGTCGGGTTGAGAAGACGAGAATTTTTGGTGATTCTCTGCGGAGATAATGTTGAATTCGCGTTTTGCGGTTTCAACGTGAGAAAAGCCACTACCTGCCTTGCCGTTAAAACAATCGCCAAAACGTCCGGATGTAGTAGGGCCAGTTGCCCAACAGTCATTGCCTGACGCTATTTCAGCCCATGGTAAACCGAGATTATGCTTTAGCATCCCACCGATATAGAAACCGGGTCTTGAAAAGCCGCAGTGCTCAACCAACTTTCTTAATGGCGTGTCTCTATTGACTGAATCTGTGTGACAAGCAACTCGCGGGAAGTCATCGATAGTCCCGCCACCTGTGCCGCCATCCGGACCATCATCTGTGTCATCACCTGAATCCCCATTGGTAATCGTTACAATAACAGCAGAGGCATCAGTGGTCAGGTTGTATGCACTGTAGTCACCATTGGTGAGGCTAGTGCAGTCACCGCTGGCAGCGTTGCCTGCGTTTAGATCATTGCCTGACCCCTGGCAGATTTCCGTGCCGCCGGAGTCGCGTACCAGCCAGTATTGATTATTCGGAAATTGTATTGTCGATCCGTTAGCCATTGGTTGACCGCCACCGCCGCCGTCACCACCATCACTGCCGCCGTTGGTAATCGTTACGGTAACTGCAGAGGCATCAGTGGTCAGGTTAAAAACACGGTAGTCACCATTGGTAAGGTTAGTACAATCGCCGCTTGCGGCGTTGCCTGCATTTAAAGCATTTCCGGATCCCTGACAGATCTCCGCGCCACTGGAATTGCGTACTAACCAGTATTGATTGTTCGGGAACTGAATGGTCGCACCGTTAGCAACAGGCTGACCATCATCATCGCCTCCGTTGTCGCCACCAGTAATCGTCACTACAGTGGCCGATGAATTAGTAGTGAGGTTATATACCTGGTAGTCACCATTTGAGAGATTAGAACAGTCGCCACTTGCAGCATTACCTGCGTTTA
>CAZQKJ010000414.1:0-3857 GCA_964593315.1 uncultured Granulosicoccaceae bacterium | reverse complement strand
TTGACACCCTGCTGGTTGAGCATCGGCTAAAAAGCAACATTCAAAACGGATCGGTTTGTTTAGTCTAACCACTCGATTACGATTGAGACGTAGCATATTCAAATACAGAAGCGGCACAGTCACTGTGAATTGTGCTTACCAACGTGAACGCAAGCTTGATCAAGAAGTTACTTCTTATTGATAAATACCAAAAGCACTGCTGTATTTCCAATTACACAGCATCTGATGGAGCATCATCGGCACCCTATCGTCTTAACACCTGACATCATCAGTACGCGATTAGCGATTAGAATCTTTCAGTCACAAAGCTTGAGAGTGGAATTTCAGACAGTTGATAAACCATCCCCCGTCGCTTGCGTTTAACCATACACAGGTTTAATCACTCAAAAGCAGATCTTATGGTTTTCGTAGGGTGGACAAGCCTGCGAGTCATGGCATTTCTGGATAGGCACGAGCCTGCGGGTCGATAATACGACCACGCTAGCCAGTAGGACAACAACACTGTCTGCTAGAGCTGAGGGCCTGCAGATACCAGCGACTTACCTTCAGCCGTATCAGTGTAACGCGCAAAGTTCTCGATGAACAACGCTGCAAGATCTGAGGCTTTACTATCCCACTCAGATGCTTGAGCGTAGGTCTGACGTGGATCGAGAATGCCGTCAGATACTCCTGTCAGAGAGACAGGTACAGCAAGATTGAACACTGGAACATTAATCGTTTCAGCGGAATCAATTTCACCATTAATGATTGCATCTATGATAGCGCGAGTGTCTTTTATAGAGATTCTCTCACCTGTACCGTTCCAGCCTGTGTTAACCAGATAGGCAGTTGCACCGGACGCCTCCATTCTCTTAACCAGCTCTTCACCATAACGAGTAGGATGAAGGGTTAGGAATGCTGCACCAAAACATGCAGAGAAAGTCGGTGTCGGTTCAGTTACGCCACGCTCAGTACCTGCAAGCTTGGCAGTAAAGCCTGACAGAAAGTGATACTTAGTCTGCTCTGGCGTTAGCCGAGAAACAGGCGGCAATACTCCGAACGCATCCGCTGACAAAAAGATAACCTTGTTAGCGTGGCCACCTTTAGAAACCGGTTTTACAATATTACTGATGTGATCTATCGGGTAAGACACCCGAGCATTCTCGGTTTTAGAGGCATCATCAAAATCGATAGAGCCATCGGCACGAACCACAACATTTTCAAGCAGCGCATCGCGCTTGATCGCATTGTAGATATCAGGCTCAGCTTCTGCACTGAGGCGAATGGTTTTGGCATAACAGCCACCCTCATAATTGAAGACACCATCATCATCCCAGCCATGCTCATCATCACCGAGTAAAAGACGTTTGGGGTCAGCAGAAAGTGTTGTCTTACCAGTACCAGACAAACCGAAATATACTGCGACATCACCATCCTGCCCCATGTTGGCCGAGCAGTGCATGGAAGCTATTCCCTTTTGAGGTAACAGGTAGTTCATCAATGCGAACATACCTTTCTTCATTTCTCCACCGTACCAGGTGCCACCGATCAGCTGTATTTTCTCGGTTAGGTTAAAAGCGATGAAGTTCTCGGAATTAAGACCATGTTCTTTCCACTTGGTGTTAACCGCTTTGGCACCGTTCATGACTACAAAATCCGGCTCGTAGTTGGCAAGCTCAGCCGCCGTCGGGCGGATAAACATGTTGGTTACAAAGTGCGCCTGCCATGCTACTTCAACAACAAAACGCACAGCAAGACGAGTATCCGGATTAGCACCGCAAAAAGTATCAACTACAAAAAGGCGCTTGCCTGACAGTTGATCAGTGACAGTATCACGCAGATCATTCCAGACGCTCTGATCAATCGCTTGATTATCGTTACGCCCCTGATCAGACCACCATAGTGTATCGCGAGTCGAATCGTCTTTAACGATGTACTTGTCTTTCGGGGATCTGCCAGTGAACTCACCGGTATCTACCGATACAGCACCAAGATTGGTGACAACAGCACGTTCAAAGCCTTCGAGATCATTTCTGGTCTCCTCGGCAAACAAGGTGTCAAAGGAAGGGTTGTGGACAATCTCGGACACACCGTTGATTCCGTACAAAGACAGATCAACGGCATCGCCCAACTTGTGCGCGGCGCTGCTCGACATTTAGCTCTCCTGCAAGATTACTAAAAAGTTTTTAGGATGTGTTCCGCGGACAATAACCGTTTTCAACTGTCAAAACAATAACACTTATTAACGAGGTGCTAAATATTTGTCAATTGTACCGCTGGTACCAAATCATAGCGGCATCTAACTGATAAGCTGAACGGAAGTGATTGAAATTACAGCACCACAAATAGCGCATGGCGAACTGCATCTCAACTTGGCACTTACCCGCGCACCGCTGGCCTCAATCCAGCATATAAGTCTACAAATACAGCGTTCGCAAGACAAAAAGTAATGGAATGTATATCAATGAAACCGAAGTTTTTTGCAGTACTGGGCTTGGCGATTGCAGTGACGTCGTGTGCTTTTTTTGAAGAGCCGCTGGATGATCTGAGCGTAAATGTGCCATCAAATCGTACACCTGCCAGTTTACCGACACTGGATAACACGGGTACAGAACCAGCGCCATCACAGTCCCCTACTACCATACCAGCAGCATCAACCGCCTCTGGCAATCCATCTGGCATCTACTTCACCGTAGCGACACTGTTCGACATACCAGAGTCTGCTGCAACCATGTCATTTGTTCACTTCACAGACAGAGACCAGCGACGCGAGCAGGCAATCTGTGAAGCACTACTGGAACAGCATTCTGCTACCAGTGCATCTGAAGTACCTGCTGACGCCCCTAATCTTATTGTATGGCCGGTCAGCACTGAAGGAACAACCGCTGACTGTGCATCCATGCTTGATGACTATGAACCCATTGATATCAGCAACAAGACCGCAGAGAGAGTCAACAATGATGCAGAGGGACCTTTTATATTGAGTAGAAACTCTGCAACCGGAAAACGCCTGATATACGATTTATCATCGGTAAGCAGACGATCCATCAAGAACACTGTCGATAGCTGGCAGGCACTGGTGGGTAGAGACTCAGCTTCGTGGCCGGAGTACGAAAAGGCTCGCTAGTAAAAATAGAGAGCTTGTCGCCTTTCTGGACAGCCGGTCAAACCGGCCATCCGCTGACTAACCTGCGCGAGCTACCTTTCACTATACGTCAGGCTGCGTGGCGAAAATCATCCTTGCCCGCAGCATACTCCAGATAGCGCAATTGATCAGTATGGCGCTCGATTTTTTCATCCGCATTCTTGATTTTTCGAGTTAATGTTTCGATCTTACGGGTGGCAATACCCTCATTTCGCCGGGCAAACTCCAAATTCATTGCGAAGTTGAGATAGCTTTCCTGAAGAACCGTACGCGCTCCATTTCCGGCAACGGGAATTTTTTGCCTGGCAAGTTTCAATCGATCCCTGGACTGCTGCTCTTGTAGTTGCGCACGCGCTGTCATTGCGATTGCAGTGTCGAGCTCTTTAGAGCAGCGCGAGAGCTTCTGAGCGAGGCTAGTCCGTGATTTGGTTAATGCGCTTATCCGGTTTCGGCACTCAGCCATAGAGTGGCCAATGTCCGGGGCAAAGTCGTCACCGTTTGCGGCAAACGACGGCAGATCATGCCTTGCCACACGATAGGACACTACCTCTGCTGCTGAGTCGCTATCCGAAGACGGAATCCCGGAAAGCCCTCGCAACTGACTACCTTCAGCATTACCAGTTACCTTCTTGTTGCGTGTAAGCAGACCCGGGAGCCATCTGTCCACAATCGGACCAATTACCAAACGTATTTCCTCACCCAGTGAAGCAGGCAGTGAAGCAGGCAGTGAAGC
>CAZQKJ010000413.1:0-3870 GCA_964593315.1 uncultured Granulosicoccaceae bacterium | reverse complement strand
CTGTCGCCAATGCAACCCGCCGCATTGTTAATGATCAGGAGTTCGTCTTCTACGACGGCTACTGGATCCGATACTACCATCCACCTGCTGAATCCCTTGAAGCAAAAAAGACACTCATCGAGTCACTGACTCGCCGCACCTTCCACCACACGGAACACGGCATTAACACGCCCGGGCAGTACTTAAATCAAGCCAGAGCATCGTACGAACAAGAAAGTGATCCGCGAAAAAAACGTGTCAACGCTGCCATGCTTGCCGGTGCTTTGTTTAATCGCGCAACTGATATATTTAGAACAATCGTTGATCTAGCCGCCAAAGGGGTTGAAGTCAGCAATGATAACGAGCTGATGCAAGAATGTGGTCAATGCTTTAAAGAAGCACTGGAGCTTGGCAAACAGGTTAAACACTACAGCGGACAAGAAGGCATAGATGAGTTGTGGGGTGAGCCGTTCAGAGCATTCTCAGTACCGATAGAAACATTTTATGAATCACGCTTTATAAAAATTGCGCAAGCAATGAAGAACATCGACCGAATCAGTGATGGACTAAAAACTGCCATCGATCCCTTGAGTACGCTTCATGATGCAGACAACTATGTAGAGCAGTTCGCAATGGCCGCCAAGTATGAGTGCGAAACTATGCGTAGCGATGCCAACAACAATTTTTTAGTCTGGCCCCAGTTCGTCTCTGCAGGCGAGGAAATGGCAGAATATGCAGGCCATCCCTACAACGATCCTTCAGTGCCCGCGTGGTTACACAGTACCGGTCTTAAGCTGATTCATGACGGCAAAAGTCTGATTGAATGGGTCGCTCTGGCCAGAGTTCCAATGCCGGTCAGCACAGAACTGTTCGCTAATTCGTGTGATGAATTTCAGCACGCCGCTGACGGCATCAAACGACCCAAGCGACAAAGCCTGTAGCTCAAACTTACCTGAGACAATAAGCCAAGGTGGGTGAAAACATCAGGCAACAGGCACGACTGAGTCTGCTTGCGACGGCCGACGGCAGTTACACCTTGTACGATTCCGTCCTCGATGAAACCTACCATTCAAAATTCGGTGCTGCGACCGAATCACACCTCGTGTATCTGCACAACGCCGGTGTGTACCAGCGACTACAGTCTCAGCTTCCCACCTCAGTCCTTGAAATAGGGTTTGGCACGGGATACAACTTTGTGTGTACCGCCCATCAAGCTGATATGGCCCAATGCAAACTGCACTACACCGGCATAGAAATGCTGCCGCCTTCAACAACGCTCGCTCGCACCGTGCTTAAAGAAAACGCACCGGATCAATCTCCCCTGGCGGAATTTGCCTTACAAGCAATCAGCAACATTCGCCACAGAGGTACCAGTTCACGTAGTGAGTACAACTCATTGATCAGCCTCACGGTAAACAACGCCGATGCGACAGCGTGGCAATTCCCGGAGAGCGAGTTCGATGCAATCTATCTGGATGCCTTTAGCAGTAAAAACAATCCTCTCCTGTGGCAAACTGCATTTCTTGCGCCTCTGTGCCGAAGTTTACGACCCGGTGGCAAGCTCGCCACTTACTGCGTCAATCGCAGTTTTCGCGAAGCATTGACCCACGCTGGTTGGCTCTGGGAAAAATTGCCAGGCCCGATGGGAAAAAGGGAAGTTCTGGTCGCAAAACCGGCAACTGATGACAGTACAATCACCGAGAATTAATAAAACCACCAAACAGTTGACAGATATTTGACAATGGTTTGAGTTTAATTCCCCGCTTGCCCTGTTCAGCGGAGTCAGTCGGGACTATAGTTCGCAGTCTTTGCCTGAAACACGGCGTAATGCTTGCAACTTCAGTCTGCTTGGGATTCACCATTGTGCATTTTACACTGAGGCACAGCTGCCGAAACGTTGGCTGACTTTTAGTTCGCACACTACCTAGTACACTTCAGCATTATGCACTGGCAGATTCCAGAATATATTCAGCTTTTACTTTACGGATCACAAAAATGAAAGTTACGGTTTACGGATCGGGCTACGTCGGATTAGTAACAGGCTCACTGCTTGCCGATGTCGGTAATGAAGTCTTATGCGTTGATATCGATGAGACCAAAGTTGCCAATCTCAAGAAAGGCATCATCCCAATTCATGAGCCTGGCCTCGATGAAGTTATCATCCGCAATGTCGAAATCGGCAGATTAAACTTCACCACTGATATGGATCAGGCAGTGGCTCACAGCGAAATGCAATTCATAGCAGTGGGCACGCCGCCGGATGAAGACGGCTCTGCCGATTTAAAACACGTATTGGCAGTGGCGCAGACAATCGCCGAGCGCATGCAGGAAGGCAAGCTGGTGGTGACCAAGTCAACCGTACCTGTTGGCACCTCAGACAGGGTCGGTGCAAAGATAAAAGAAGTACTGGAAAAGCGCGGAGCTGACATCCCCTACTCGACTATCTCGAACCCCGAGTTTCTTAAAGAGGGGGCAGCGATTGAAGATTTCCGAAAGCCTGACCGAATTGTTGTTGGCACACAGGACCCTCACGCGATAGAGCAGATGCGCAAACTTTACGCGCCATTCTGCCGCAACCATGATCGATTGATCTTCATGGACATTCGCTCTTCAGAGCTCACCAAGTACGCGGCCAACTCAATGCTGGCCACCAAGATAAGCTTCATGAATGAACTATCCAATCTGGCTGATTCACTGGGCGCTGACATTGAAAGTGTGCGCATTGGAATCGGATCAGACCCGCGCATCGGCTACAGTTTCATATACCCTGGTTGCGGATACGGTGGCTCATGCTTTCCGAAAGACGTTAAAGCGCTGATCGCGACTGCCAAAGAAGTGGGCTATAACGCTGAACTACTCGAGTCTGTGGAAGCCGTAAACGAAAGACAAAAAAGCGTCCTGCCAGACAAAATCAACAAACACTTCAGCAATGATTTGGCCGGTAAAACCTTCGCTATTTGGGGTTTATCTTTTAAACCGAATACCGATGACATGCGTGAAGCACCCAGCCGTGTATTAATGGAGGCGCTCTGGGCGCAAGGCGCATCTGTTAAAGCCTATGATCCGGTCGCGATGGACGAAGCAAAACACTTGTATCCTGACCACCCGAACCTTCAACTGACTGAATCCGCGATCGAGGCAGTTGAAGGCGCTGATGCGCTGGTTATCATGACCGAGTGGAACGAGTTCAGAAGCCCGTCATGGCCTGCCCTCAAAGAAGCACTGAAAGATCCGGTTATTTTTGATGGTCGCAATCTGTACGAACCATCTGTCGTATCCGATAATGGCATTCAGTACTACTGTATTGGCAGACCAGTCGCTAGCTGAGTTTGACTGTACTGCCGCACCCGTGCGGTGCGGCAGCAGCATGGTGCGCCGATTATTTTGTGGTTACCGGATACGCTGAAAACGACCTGCCAGCGCACTTTGAGTTAAAGCTGTGGACTTTGAGTCATAATAGCGTCTCCGGACGTTACACACATCGCAGTACTCACTAACCTCACATGCCAGCACATCCTCAAACCACCACAGACTGGCACAAGCGAGTGTGGTGGCTCGCACTACCGATCATACTATCCAACGTCACTGTGCCATTGGTTGGCGCTGTTGATACCGCTGTCACTGGACATATGGATTCACCTGAACCGATTGCCGCCGTCGCTCTCGGGGCTTCAATATTCAGCCTGGTGTTCTGGACTTTCGGTTTCCTCAAAATGGGCACTAGCGGCAGTATTGCCCAGGCCTACGGTGCGAGAGATGATCGGCAGATCAGTCTGACCTTACTGAGATCCCTGCTCATAGCAGTCTGTTTTGGTGCGGTTGTCATTGTGCTGCAAAGACCACTGTTAAATCTGTGCCTGCAATTTTTCAATGGCAGCACCACTATTGAGC
>CAZQKJ010000412.1:0-3888 GCA_964593315.1 uncultured Granulosicoccaceae bacterium | reverse complement strand
TTTGAAAACAGATTAAAGGACTCCGGGAAGGTCAAATTCAAAAACGTATAATCCTTATAATCCTTAAAACGTAAAGATTTATAAGTCGTTCTCTGAGTTTGTTCAGTCTGCTCCCAAGGTGTCCGGCTCTGTCGGACCGATCTTTTTTGTACCTTGCTTAGCGTGCTAAATCGCATATGATTTATCCAGTCGCAGTGAACCTTAGAGCCTTTAATCAGTTTCAAAACTCCTCTCATTAACAGGTCGTAGCGCCATGGATAGCGCGTAGAGCGCTGTGCACAGGACGCGCCTGCGCGTGCCTGTTAATGAGAGGAGTTTTGAAATCGCGTAGCGACCCGCAGGGCGGATTAGCGGCGAACGGCACTTTTAGTTACTTTTGCTGCTGTTGGCAAAAGTAACTCGTATTGCCAGGGACTGGCAGCGAAAAAAAATCGACAGGATCGATTTTTCACGAGCGCAGGGTTTGCGCGCGCCCGAAGGGTGAGTCCCAGGGATGGGAGAAATAAAAACGGCATGGATGCCAGGCTAGAGCGTCAAGCCAAAACAACAAACAAAAAAAAACAAAACCCTAGTGCTGATGCCCCCCAACCCCATGGGCATGGCGATGAGCCACCTCTTCCATGGTTGCCTCACGAACATCGATTACTTCTATATCAAACTTGAGCTCTTTACCAGCTAACGGATGATTGGTATCTACATCAACGGTATGCCTGCCAACTTTAACAACTGTCGCATTCACTTTGTTAGTCTTGGTGTTGATTGTTACCACCTCACCGACAACAGGTTTCTTTCGGCTAATGAGATGCTTCACCGGCACGCGCTGGACACTATTTTCAGCGCGCATTCCATAACCGTTCTCCGGTGGCACTTGTATCGTGAACTTGTCGCCGGGTGACTTACCCTGCATAGCATCTTCAAGACCAGGCAACACACCCCGATGCCCGTGAAGATAAAGCACTGGCTCTCCATCTGACGAGTCTTCTTTGTAGTCCCCGCCAATTTCCTCAAGCTTGTAGTGAAATGACACTACCCTGTTGTTATCTATTTGCATGATTGATCATTGTTTTTGCAAAGCCTGCAGTATTGCAGGCTGTGAATCGGGTAGTTTTTAAATCAGCACCAGCACTTCCCTTGCCACTTTGATACTCAGCCAAAAGTACTAACCCTGTGCACCAAAAAACTACTGCCGACTTGAAATCGCCGCTCTGACAACACCACTTCCCAAACCGCGAGCCAGTGCCGGATTGATCCTCAACGACAGTGAGACCTCAGTGGTCTTACCTGCAGCCAGAATACCTCTGACCTGGTGTGTAAGTTCACGCTGATTAGTTTCAGAAACCGGATACACCACTCGCAATACCACTCGATCCAGATTCTTGGGTGTTTTGTTCTGAACCAGGATAGACACATCACCTCTTTCAGACACCTGTGGGCGCGTGGCAATATACTTACCCGGGTTGGTTGGTAAATCGAGATCGAGCAACGACTCCATAGCCGCCGCACCGGCAGGACTATCATGACCCGCAGCCTTGCTGAACTGCGCCACAGCATCATCACGACGACCAGATAACTTTGCAATATTACCTAAAGCGTTGTGTGCGTTGGCCGTGGGCAATAACTCGACACTGCGATTCAAAGATGCCGAGGCCGCGCGGTAATCACGCAGGGCTTCACTGGCAAGGCCTTTTTGCAAGTGATAATAAAAGAATCCATTATTGGCTTTTATCGCACTGTCGTAGTGCCCCACGGCCGCACGGGGATTATTTGCTGCAAGTTCCATATCACCCAACATAGAATGGAAGTGCCCTTCGTTTGGCTCTATACGGATAGCCTGCTGAACCAGCCGCCTGGCACCGGCAACATTTTTCTCAGCGAATGCCTTCTTGGCTTCTTCATACGCTTCGTAGGCAGGAATCGAACGCGTCAAACGGGCCATGTTTTTCTGATAACGATCGCGACCGGTTTCTCCGTCGGCGCGGCCTTCTGCCTTTAGGGTTGCCACCAATTGTTGATTGTTGGCAAGGCGCTCTGCTGACGGTGGATGACTTGCAAACAGCCCGGTCAGAAAGTCAGAGCGTCGGTCTTTAGAAAGCTCAAGGAATGTCCGCTGCAAATCAACCGCACCAAGCGGATCATAGCCCGCGCGCACCATGTACTCAATTCCGAACTTGTCTGACTCACGCTCCGCATCTCTGCCATAGCGAGTGCTGATTAACTGCGCGCCAACACTCGCCCCTACCTGTGCAATGTTGGAATACTCTTTACCTGCAGTGGCGACAGTTGCCGCCAACAACCCACCTTGCAACAACGCACCTCGAGTGAAACCTTTAGCACCATGTTTGGCAGCTGCATGCACTACCTCGTGCCCTAATACCGCGGCAAGTTCGGACTCGCTTTTTAGTTCGGTGAGCAAACCACGGTTGATGGCTATTTTCCCACCCGGTAGCGCCCATGCATTCGGTACGCTTGAGTTGATCACCTTGAATTCGTATGGCAATTGACGATCACTAACCGCCGCGACCCGCTGCCCCACTTTATTGATGTACGCCTGTATGTGCGGATCCGCCAGATAGTCACCACCCTGCGATTGGCGACTGGGCGAATACTGTTGTTTGCCGATATCAAGCTCCCATTGTTCACCCACAAAACTGAGCTCTTTTTTACCCGTGACCGGATTTGTCGCGCAGGTAGTAAGCGCCAGGATAAAGCCAGCCGCGAGTCCGATTTTTCTCATCATGCTTGTGTTCCCAATTAAACCGATACCAATATTACATAAGAACCTGACAACTGGCTGTACTATCCCACCCATCCACCGTATTTGCACGGCGCTGATTGGACGCGGTGTGGGTACCTGGCAAAAATCTCCCGGTTGCCAATCGGTCACCCATCTCACTCGGCGATATTGCTAGATTCCTCTGCTCTGCATTCCCATTGGCAGGATACCCGTTTCGCCCATTTTCTGACCGATTTCAGGCAGGACACACCATTGCTGCAGGCTAATCCAGCCCGGATAAGCCAATCAGTCCGGCAGCTAAACGGACTGGCTTCAAAAATGCTGTTGTTGGGAAATACCTGCCGTAGCGAGCGGCCATTAATTATCAAGGTCTGTTAAACCGTGCATTTCCCAACCAAGGACTTCCCTGATTTCGGAACCCGACACCTCTCAGCAAGTACCGGCGCTGAAGTGCCGGCGAATTGCGTACGCGCGCGCGGCTACTCGCAGGTTTCAGCCCGGGCACACCCATGAATACTGTGAAAAACCTGAAGTACCGGAGTGATATAGACGGTCTCAGAGCCGTCGCAGTACTCGCGGTGTTGCTATTTCATCTCGACCCTGGCTACCTGAACGCAGGATATCTTGGTGTTGACGTGTTCTTTGTCATCTCCGGCTACCTGATCACACGCATCGTGTACTCAGAGGTGATGAGTCGCAAGTACACATTTACTAATTTCTATGTTCGCCGCTCCAAGCGAATTATCCCGCCGCTTTACTTTATGGTGATCCTGACCCTGATCGCCGGCTACTTTATCCTGTTACCTCTGGATTTTTACAAAACCGGCATATCTATACTGGGAGCCATACTGTTTGCCTCCAATATGCAGTTTGCTTTGAGAACGGGAGATTACTTTTCTTCTGATTCGTCAGAATGGCCAATGCTTCACACCTGGTCACTCTCAGTTGAGGAACAGTATTACTTCGCACTACCGCTGGCGTTGATTTTCTTTTTAAGAATATTAAAACTAAACCTGATAGCCGTGATGTGCGTGGTAGCTGTCGCAAGTTTTCTACTAGCCGAGTTTATGTCAGGCAAAGGCAGCCTCGCAGGTTTAAGTTACTACTTTATACTCACCCGAATGGGTGAACTACTGGTCGGTTCAATCCTGGCC
>CAZQKJ010000411.1:0-3895 GCA_964593315.1 uncultured Granulosicoccaceae bacterium | reverse complement strand
TACAAGAACTGTTAGGTGCACTCGCCATCAGCCCAAACAATAACTGGTCTCCACCCACAGATAGATTGTGTTGCGGGTTACGCGCATACAATGTGAATTCAGACGGAACTGTTTCTAAATGTTTTTCTATTAATTGTTCATCGAAATGCACATGCAGGGTTGCATCATTGACATCAGCACCGGCCTCTTTCATCAGCGCTCGGGCACCCTCGTGCAGGACCTTGATTCCGGTTTCAGACAAAACCTGCAGCGAGGCACGGTGGATCTTCTCAACCGCTTCATCAGAGGCCAAATCGACAGGCGGAAAATGCCGCACAGGCTGCTGGAATGGCTTCTGTACCAGCGCAGGTTTGCCAGATGCAGGCGAACGACGTCTGCGCTTTTTACGCACACTGCCTCTGGCTTGCGATTTACCGTTGTCAGTATTCATACGATCTAATCCTGCTTTCAAAATATTTGGGGAATCGACATCACGCAAACGCATTCCGCTACAAACATGGAGTCGAAACTTGCTAGAATCTCGACACCTCCTACAACCGATCATCCTAGAGCAAAACCAGTTGAACTACATAAGCACACGCGGCGGCGAATCTCTCAACCTGGCGCAAATTCTGACTCGCGGAACCGCCAGCGACGGCGGTCTTTTTGTACCGCAACATTGGCCAAAAGTCGATCAACAGCAACTAAATGATCTGTTAACCGGTGAGTATGCGGACATTGCAAGTCGGGTACTGACACACTTTGGTGGAGACTCACTCCCTGCAGATGTCACAACCAACGCACTACACAAAGCGATGGAGAGATTCACAAAGCCGGTTGGCCCGCCGGTCAGTGCTGTAGCAGACAATTTGTGGATGCTTGAGCTGGTACATGGCCCGACCCTCGCCTTCAAAGATTTCGCGCTGGTGCCTCTGGCTGAACTGATCGATCAGACTCTACAGCATCACAATCGCACTGCGACCGTACTGTGTGCCACATCCGGTGACACAGGAGCCGCCACCGTTTCAGCCTTTGCCGATCGGGATAATCTGCGCGCTGTTGTGCTTTTTCCCAAGGGTGGTGTATCGGATTTTCAGCGCAGGCAAATGACCACCACCGGAGCCGCCAATGTACTCACGCTATGTGTAGACGGTGACTTTGACCGTTGCCAACAGTTAGTAAAATCCTTGTATCAAACAGAGGCCGCCACACAGTACGGTTACACAGCAGTCAACTCGATCAATATGATCCGGATACTACTGCAGACAGCGTACTACTTTCGAACCAGTGGCAAGATTCACAGCAAAACTGGCAACGCAGTCAACTTTATTGTGCCTACCGGCAACTTCGGAAATGTCTATGCGGCCTACATAGCAAAGCAAATGGGCGCACCAATCAACCGACTGATTGTGACCTCTAATGACAATGATGTCCTACCCCGACTTTTTGAAAGCAGTAAGATGCAGGAACAAAAGACAGTAAAGACCATATCCCCGAGCATGGATATCCAGGTGTCCAGCAATTTTGAAAGACTGCTTTGGCATATTAAAGGCAACAACACCGCATCAGTAAGCACCGCCCAGCAGTCCCTTGAGTCTGCAAACGGCTACCAGCTCTCTGCCAGCGAGATGGAATTTCTACAAAAAGACTTCTCTGCCATGAAGTGCTCCGAGGAACAGGCTAACGAGGCTATGAGGTTTATGCAGACAAGTTACAACCGAACAATCTGCCCGCATACAGCAACGGCTGTGCATGCCTACAATAATCTCAATCAAGAACCTGGCATTGAAACGGTGATCGTTGAAACAGCCCATCCGGTGAAGTTTAGTGATGCTGTAAAAAAAGCCACCGGCATAACCCCTGAGCTACCTGCCAGCGTATCCAACAGTTTGAAAAATGAAGAATCCTACCAGTCAATCGATGCATCCATTGATGCTGTGCAGTCAGCAATAGACTCCTTCATAGCTTAAGAAGCTTGCTGCACACCTCCACCTTGGTTAATACGCCAAAGGCGTGACTGCGGACAAGACACATGCGTCAGAAAAGCTGCGCTGTGGCAATAATCAGACATCCTTCACAACTTCAACCCCCTCACCTCTCTGGCTTCACTCTTCACCCGGATCGGATGAAACAGGTTATTGGCAAAGCCTGCAGTCAGGAATACAGACTGCAAATTAACTGACGGTTTATTAAACTGTGATTAGGCTCACCAATGCGCACACAGTACCTGCCAGAAACCTCATTAAAGAAACAATGATTGGCAGTCACATCGTTTTTAGCATACAGAAAGTCGACATACCGGCCGATTCAATTCTATATAGACGCCCTAACCGGAATTAACTCACTGCCACGGATTGCGCATGAGAACGTCACGGCCAACCTTACCTAGCCTCAGATAAGGGAAAGTGTCTGGTAGTAACACAAAATCAACCTCTGTTAATCGATGAGAGAAAGGGCCAGAACTTTGAACAACCCAGCCGCAAACCTCACAGCATTGTTGCCCGCAAGTACCAGATAATAAGTAGAAAATGAAGAAACTTTCGGCAAAATTTCACCTGGCACTGGGACTCACATCAATAGTGATGACCTTGCTGCTATTGGCAACGGTTCTCAACTTAATTCCTGACCGACAACAAGCCGTGCTTGATGGCCGACTCGCACTTGCTGAAGCCATCGCATCAAGCAGCACGCTGTTTCTCGGTAAAAAAGACTATCAGGCCATTCAATCTAATCTTGAGTTTGTGATTTCTCGCCACAGCGATCTCCAAGCCGCCTCTGTCACACGGGAACAACATGAGAAACCACTGATCATCGGCGAGGCCGATGCGGCAGATGTCGACTTGAAAGATGGAAAATCTACACCGACTACGTTGGTTTTACCGATCTTGCAAGGCAATGAAGAGTGGGGAACTATCTCACTGTTTTTCACCAAAATAGAAGGTGAAACCTGGCTACAAAGAGCCACGAATTCAACTATCACTTTAATTGCCTTTTGCAGTCTGGTGGGATTTGTCCTGTTTTATATCTACCTTGGCAAAATGCTCAAAGCACTCAACCCGTCACAAGCGGTACCGGGTCGAGTCAGATCAGCACTGGACACATTGGCGGAAGCGTTGATGGTCATTGATGGTAAGTCAGATGTAGTACTGGCTAATAAAGCATTCCAGATTATGACTGGGGAATCTGCAGAAAGTGTTCTTGGACGCAAGGCAGATGAATTTCAATGGCATCTGGGTGACCAGCACCCAGATGAAGGCGCGGAATCAAGCGGAGAATTCCCGTGGGTACAGGCACTGGAAACTTCAGAGACTATTCGAGGAGCCAGCGTCTGGCTTGAGGCTGTAGACGGTAACTGGCACAAATTTCTGGTCAACTGCTCCCCTATTCTCTCTGGCAAGAAAGCCAGCGGCGTATTAATCAGTCTAGATGACGTCACCGACCTTGAGGAAAAAGAGAAAGAACTTCGTCTTGCACGCGATGCAGCTGAAGACGCCAACCGCGCAAAGAGTGATTTTCTTTCTAACATGAGCCACGAGATTCGAACACCGATGACCGCGATCCTCGGCTTTACCGAAGTACTAAAGCGCGGTAGCGGTGCTGCAGATTCAGATTATCAGAAACACCTGAACACCATCTCAAGCAGTGGCAAGCACCTGTTAGAACTCATTAACGATGTACTCGACTTATCTAAGGTGGAGTCAGGTGCTTTAGAAGTAGAATCCATAGACTGCAAACCCCACGCAGTCGCACACGATGTGATGCAAGTATTGAGGGTTCGTGCAGAAGACAAAAACATCGGACTGGAACTGGAAATCCCCGATGCAATGCCAGAAGTTATCCAGACCGATGCAGGTCGCCTCAGACAGATCATCACCAACCTGGTGGGTAACGCAATAAAATTTACCGAGGAAGGCGG
>CAZQKJ010000410.1:0-3896 GCA_964593315.1 uncultured Granulosicoccaceae bacterium | reverse complement strand
GGTCGGGGTAGCCGCCACTCAACGCCCGGATTTATTCTCGGCCGTTGTTTGTGCTGTACCGTTACTGGATATGATGCGATACCACTTGTTATTGGCCGGCGCTTCCTGGATGGGTGAATATGGCGATCCCGATGATCCGGTGGAAGGTGACTTTCTAAAATCAATTTCGCCGTATCACAATATGGTGGCGGACAAAAAATATCCTGAAATATTTTTCGTAACGTCTACTAAAGATGACAGAGTCCATCCTGCACACGCTAGAAAGATGGCGGCACGGTTTGAAGATCTGGGGCATGAGTTTCTGTACTACGAAAACATAGATGGTGGCCATAGTGCTGCCGCTAATCTTAAAGAGACTGCACGTCGTGTAGCGTTGCAGCATGCCTATCTGATGAAAAAGCTCAAGCCTTCATCGCGTTGACATACAAAGGGCACCTACATAGACACCATACCAACCATTTTTAGGAACTTCGCTCAATGCTTACGATAGGTGATGTGTCTGATGTAATCGTGCGATAGGGTCGACGGGTGCTTCTTTGTGGAGAGGACAAGCTCTCTGGGTGTTCGTGTGAAAACCATCAAACACTGATCGGGACACAGCAAGCTTCTTGCAGTATAGCTAATGCGTAGTAGCGCGGTGCTAAACAATCTCGTAAATTAATAACACAAAACAACAGCAGTCAGCGTTTGTTAGCTCCAGAAAAAACTCCTCTCCAATACCAACCACCCAGTACTTACTATTACGAATCGCTACAATGGTTCTGCAGTTCGGGGTGAGCCATCAACTGCCGGGCAATAGTAGCGGCTGCGACTTCATAACCAAGCTTTGAGGGATGCCCATCCTCAGGCAAAAGGTACGCACTATCTGTATTGCCCTTAAATGCTTGCCGCAAAGGATCGAGCAGATTAATTGTGGTTAAGTGTTTCGGAAACTCCTCCATGGCCCACGGCGCGGTATCAATATAAGGCTCTCCACGCAAGGTATGATTACCAGGAAAAGTAACTACCATAAAACTGGATTGTTGTTCCTCTACTCTCAAAGCCAGATTATTCAGTTCTTCCAGATAAGCGCGTCTCATGTCGGCATGCAAGCGTTCAGTTTTACTGAAAAGAACAGATGTCGTGCTCGCATGCAATGGCATGCGAGCGCAATCAAGGCCTGTCTTAAAAACTGAAGCCGGCAGTAAAGACACCTGATGTTCGTTCTTCGCTGCGAGCGATCGCCAACGACAGCATAAAGGATCGATCCAGACCGGCAAGCGAGAGTCCGGCTCCTGCGGATGGATGAACATCGTCTTCATCGTCTTCGCCGTCCAGGAATACTCGACCGGCATCGGCAAACACAAACACTCCGTATTCAGCACGTGCCACGTAGGCGGATGCCTCTCCCAGTGAGTACCTCAATTCCACGTTGCTGAATAGCGAGGCGTCACCTGCGAAACGATCTGTATCGAGTCCACGTACGTTTTCAGCGCCACCTATATAGGCCGCTTCCTGGAATGGAAATGATCCCGAGACATGCCTGCCACCGGCACGCAGTGCCAGTAATGCCCGCGAGCCCACATCAAAGAAACCTGCAATCTCTCCGTCAAATGATGTAAACGAGCCTTCTGCATCCCAGACTGAAGGAGAGTGGCTGCCCTGGAGGCGAATATGCAAGCCGGCACTGTTGAGTACAGTACGATCGCGGGTATCGTAGTCAACACCGCCAAAAAAACTGAGCCAGCCAAAGTCCCCAACTCCTAACGGGGCAAGATCGGTGAGCAGGGTGTCTTCGTCGTCATCCAGTGAATTATGGTTGAGGCCAATTCCGGAGAACAGGGTGACTTCCGGCGAGTACACATAGTTGAGGCCAGGTGTAATGGTGACTCGAGTCTGCTCGGTTTCAAACAGGTCGCTATCACCATCATCTGACGTATCGTTACCAAAACCGAAAAAATCAGCTTGTTTGATACCGGATATACTCGCATCAACCGAGGTCTGCAGTCTTGGGTTCCATTGTTGATACAATCCGCCATACGTCACTTCAACGGCACCGCGAGTTAACGATACTGCCCCGGTGAGTGTATGGCTTTGACCAAACGGGTTCTTGCCAAATTCGAAATTAGTGAGGGTGACACCTCCACCCACAACCAATCCTTCGTTCGAGCTGGCACGCACAATGTAATTAGGAAGAATACTGGATTGCCAGTCTCGAGGACGGTCCGACTCTGGCGGTATATTAAGGGTTGGCAAGCCCACTTTGTTAAATGGATCAGGTGTTATACGCAAGGCGGTTTTACGTGATTCAATTTCTTCTGATTCTGTGAAGCGCAGATTTGCTCCCTTGCATCCCTGGAAAGTATCGTTGGTGCCACTGCCGATAACATCGATTTTTATAGATCGGCCAACCGGGCTATGACACACGACGGTATTTTGCCCGCCTCCAAGATAGACTCTTAATGATTTGGTATCCCTTGCGTCCAGCTGGCGTTTAAAATACGGAGATTCCCCGGAGCTCAATGCCACAGTAACTTCGAGTTTGCCTTTGTCGATATAGTGCAGATCAACACGTTCGCTTTTGTCTGTTGCCTGAACGTCAACCTCTGCAGCCATGTAGCCGTATATGCGTTCGGCAATCTCCGGCAGCTTGTCTCGTCGAGTCTTTAATATACGTGCAAGTTTGGCGGCGCTTAGCTCAATGTATTCCTTTGGCATGAGGCTTACCGCTTCATCAATCACCTCGTCAGTGATTCGATTGCGCATGTCGTTTGCAATCTCGATCCAGGCGTCTCGCTCAAGTTCTGCTAAAAACCACCGATGGATCGGCCAGCCCTGCGTGGTTAATCCGAAGTTGGACGGGTAGTCTTCCTCGAACCTCAACAGTCGCCGTTCAAATGGTCTGGCCAATGAGAGCAATACGCCCTGAAAATCAACAAAAGCGTTGTCGCGATCTTCTGGGATAGGCTGCCACTCAGATTTGCCAGGTAGTTTTGCCCATCGATGATTATTCGCATGACGATCCCAGTCACCCAGATAAAAATCAAACAAACGAAGTCGCAGGAGTTCACGGGCGTCGATCCTGACATCCGGGCTGGCTAGCCACTGCGTAACGATATCAAAAGATTTGATGATCTCGGTTGCACCATGGAAGCCTTCGTAGTCATCGGACGCCGGCGTGGGAAATTCCTCAATGGTGCCGAGTCGACCTGCAAAGAGTTCGCGAAACTCGCCGAGGGCCGGGTCATCCGGCAATATGATTAACCGAGGGGTGTTGTGCAGCACACCAGCGGCCTTTGCCAGCGGCGGTACCATGCTGGTGGCCGCCGGATGCAATGACGCCTGTTGATCCTGAAACAGGCGGCCAATGGCATAGCCTCGCAAAGATTCATGAAGGTTTTGCGCTTGTTCCTTTACCAGACTGCGAAAAGTGTAGCTCTTGCCATCTGCACCTTTCAACGCAAGTCCAAAGGTTTGCGCGCCTCCCACTCTAAATAACGGCTTGAGTCCACCGGCCTCGGTACTGAAATCAAGCACTTCGATCTCGACGGGTAATTGCCAGAGGTCACGGTAGTTAGCACCGAGAAGCAGGCGGTGAACCGGCCCGGCACTCAATGTAGGATCACCTACCACGACGCGAGTTTCTGCCGCGAGCAAGGGGCCGCCTGTGCCTGCAAAAAAAACCAGGGCAATTAACAGGCGCTGTCGCCAGCCAGACTGCCGGACAGATGTAGATTTTCTTTTAGAATTCTTAAATTTAATGATAGTTCTACGCACGGATTTTCCGGTATATTTATTCGAATATACTCAAAGTTATACGATCAATCTTTCATATGCGATTTTCGCATTAACTTTGCTATCAATATGCCAGAGAAATGGCGAGGCAGATCAGCACGTCTGCGTTGTTATCCATATCA
>CAZQKJ010000409.1:0-3903 GCA_964593315.1 uncultured Granulosicoccaceae bacterium | reverse complement strand
GTATACGATATACTTCTAAGAGACTGAAAGGTCGGAGTTTTTAAAAATATTAGTTTGCGAGCGGATCTTTGAATGGTTAGCGATTGCAAAAGACGTTAGGACGAGGTTTTTCAAAGACCACATCCACAAAGGGAATTGGCTAGGCATACGCAAAAAAATTACAAAATCGAAGCAGCTGAGATCGCCACAGTGAAGCGACAAATTATGAATCCATTTTGAGTGGAGCTCAGCGCCGCATAAGTATTGCTTTTTGAGTACAGTGATTTGTTCTACATCCTTTTGATACCGAACCATTTGACTCATCGAATTCAGCTTATTACAGTGGCCCTATGTAAAAAATGTCTGTGTCACTGCAAAGATAATTATCGATTCCAAGCCTGATTCGGCGACGGCAATTTTCGACAATCTTCATTTCATGGCAGAACGTTTGAGTTAACTTGGCCAGCGAAGAATTGCCGCACGCTCTAGTATAGGCGCGTTACTTCTCAGTGGAGGCAGTATTGGCGAGAACCATGGTGGGTAATTTGAAGCCGTCAGTAAAAGTTTCAGCGCATCGGCCGCTATAACGAGATCTGGTTCGCGCATTGGAAGGCGTATAGCTTTGGCCAAATTAATTCCCTCTCTCATTTCCTGTTTAACCCGGATGAATACCGGTGAAAAGCGCTTTGCACGCGCACTGGAAAGCAAGCTCGAAGATGATTACGACTGCTGGTTCGATACCCCGGTGGGTCTTCGTCAAAGATACACCGACTTTATTATTCTGCACGCCAGGCGTGGTTTAATGTTGGTAGAAGTCAAGCACTGGAAGCTCGAAACACTTCACGCTGCAGATAAAAACACGTTTACGCTAATAGTTAATTCAAAGCTCAAAAAGGTGCCAAATCCTTTAGCGCAGGTACGACAGTGTTGTTACCAGCTGATCAATCAGCTTGAGTCGGATCCTGCGCTCGTGACTCCGGATGGTGAACATCAAGGAAAAATAGCTTGCCCTTACGGTTTTGGCGTAGCCCTAACCAATATCACGCGTGAGCAGTTTAATAGCCATAAACTGTATGAAGTGCTGCCAGAGCATCAAACGATCTGTAAAGATGAGCTGGACTCATCTTCAGATCCGGAAGCATTTCAAAAACGCTTGTGGGATTTGCTGCCACCTTATAGATTCCCATTGCCACTAACCCAGCCTCAATTGGATCGCATACGCTGGCATCTATTTCCAGAAATTAGAATAAATGCACCCAAGCAATTAGCGCTTGGTTCTTCTGAAGAGCCATGTGAATCCCTGTTCCCGGACGATTTAAAGGTTATGGATGCTCAACAGGAGAGGCTTGCCAAAAACTTAGGCGATGGCCATCGAATCATTCACGGCGTGGCCGGATCCGGTAAAACGCTTATTCTGGGCTATCGCGCTAGAGTGTTGGCAAAAGAATATCAAAAACCCGTATTGGTGCTTTGCTTTAACGTAACACTGGCGGCAAAGCTCCGTGAGTCCAGTAAAGACATTCAAGACAAAGTTAATATTTTGCACTTTCACGATTGGTGTTCGGAGCAACTGCGTATCTACCATGTTAAAGCCCCGGAAGCAGGCCTTAACTACTTTGATAAATTAGTTGCAGCAGTGGTAAAGGGTGTAGAGCAGGGTGCAATACCCAGGGCACAATACAGTGCCGTTATGATAGATGAAGGCCATGACTTCCATGCAGATTGGTTAAAGCTGATTGTGGGTATGATAGACCCGGCAACCGATTCACTACTGTTTCTCTACGATGATGCACAGTCACTTTATAATCGGGATGAAACATTTGATTTCGCGCTATCCAGTGTCGGCATAAAAGCTAGGGGGCGAACAACGGTACTAAACGTTAATTACCGCAACACTGACCAGGTGCTTAGCCTCGCTTACAAGCTGGCCAGTCAGTATCTTACTCAAAGCGTACGGGATGACGAAGAAATAGTTGAGCCAAAAACAGCTGGCAGAAATGGCCCGGAACCGGTCGCTCGCAAATTTGAAAGCTACGAACAAGAAGCGGAATTCATTGCCCGTAACATAGCTAGAATTGGCAACCAGGGAACTGCGTGGGATGACATTTGTATCACTTATCGCAGTAAATGGATGGGTGCAGTCCTACACAGCACGCTGCAGTCAATGAACGTGCCTGTTCACTGGCTAAAAAATAAAGCACAAAAAACTCAACTGGCCGGTAACGACGGCAAAGTAAAACTAATGACCATGCACTCCAGTAAAGGGTTGGAGTTTCCGCTGGTAGTGGTGTCTGGTATTGGTGATATGCCGGTTAAGCGAGCCGATAAGTCACTTGAAGCAAAGCTACTCTATGTGGCAATGACTCGCTCTACAGAGAAATTGCTAGTGACCAGTCATAGGGATTCTGAGTTCTATCAGGCGCTTGTGGCGTAATCAATAGCACTGCCGTTAATCAACTAACCAAGGAAAGAATATCGAATGACCGCAGAAAATAGAGAAGATGTTTTTACGCACAGTTTGCCAAGAGAATTGCGTTCTCAGCTTGGGTGCTATGTGTATATGTATATAGATCCTCGAGACGATTTACCGTTTTATGTTGGCAAAGGTATTGGAGATCGAGTTCTAGACCACATGGGAGAGTCTGGTGAGAGCGAAAAAATCGGTAGGGTCGATGCATTGCGAACGAAAAAGCAGAAGGATTTATTGCTACAACAGCGGCAGTTAGTAAGAGCGCTGTTGAAAAGATTCGATCGCTATTTTAAGACAAACAACACATTTTAAAACGGGCTGCTTAGATATTGCCTGAAAGGAGAGGGTTGTGTCCGAATAAATATCGGGTGTCTCCATTCAGCAAGTGCCAACTATTTTAGTTAACAAAGCACCTCCACCGACCGTAACACCAGCGCATAACGAGCCTACCCGCCAGATACCACGAGTGTCCATCTTAAATGCCCCTGATGAGTCGATCTTATCGCGATTTAGATATCCATAACATGCTGACCCGGTGAGGAATATACCAGAAAAAAAATAATACCAGCAAGGAAATCACGACAAGTTCCACATTTGAAATATCATCAACTAGCAGAATGTACCCGAATAGAAAAACTGCAAAAATACTAGCGAAAAACGAAAATCTTATATTTTTCCAATCAGTCTCACTCATTCTCGCGCCGCTAATTATCGATCCGACAAGCACACGACTGAGCCAAAACCGTTTTAGAAACGGATTTCTTTCAAGAATCTCAGCTCTGGTTGCATATTTCATAAACTTGAATTCGAAAAGCTAATCGTTGTCCTGAAGATTAGCACACAGTAGGGTGAGGAATTAAAAGGCGATATATGGACGCCCCAGTTATGTCAAGCAAAAAGATACCGTAAACGCTTTAGAAAGCGCTTTAACGCTATTACCCGACTCAAAACGTCAGAAAAGAGGTTCCTCAATTCCTCGTTACAACCGACTATCAACAACTCCGAGCCGAGATTGATTTAGCAGTCTCGAAATTCTCTTGAGCTTTCTCGGCTTTCTGTATAGTTTTCTGTATTGTCCGGCTGCAGCAGGGGCCATTAATACAGAGGCAGAATATGAACAACGGACTTTCAAGGTTCGAGACTAATCCCAAAAGCGGGATGAGCCCGTCGGGCTTTACATCGAAGAATGCTTTTAGCACAGACGATAAAACAGAGATCAATCACTTCTATCATCAGACGGATAACGATAGCAAACTTGCAGGCGTGTGGGAGTGTGCACCCTGTCGGGAAGAGATTAGTTCTTATCCCGTCAATGAAATGATGACGGTGGTCTCGGGTTCAGTGACGGTGACTGAGAATGGCAAACCTCCTGAGACATTTACAGCCGGGGATTCGTTCTCCATTGCCAAGGGAACCGAGTGCGTCTGGGAGATAACCGAGACACTTCGCAAGTT
>CAZQKJ010000408.1:0-3906 GCA_964593315.1 uncultured Granulosicoccaceae bacterium | reverse complement strand
TGGCCGTTTTGTATAACGCAGTTAATACGGCAATGCTAACGGAGCTTACAGAAGAAGAGTTTGGTGAATTTAGACAGTTATTTTTTGATATCGTACAAAGTAAAGTCTCGCGTTATCGCAACAGGAATGCATCAGAGCTGGCAGCGGATCTTGTCGATGGATTGGTCAATGGCAGTCTGCCTTTATCTGTGAACAGCTATCAGCAGATACTTGAGAAGACAGTAGCTGAGATCAATCGCCCAGTGTTGAATGGCTTGCTCGCAGATATCCCTGATACCCATAGTACTGTGTATTCTGTGGCGGGTAATCATGCAGATTCACTCAATGCAGGGGAGATGATTGCATCAATCAATACTGATATTACTTCTGTAAAAAGGCCTTCATCTCGACTGGTCTATGGCAGCCTAAGTTCTGATCAACACAGTATTACAGTGCCTGAAATCATGCCAGACACAAGTCTCGTGACCGAGGTTGCTACTAATGAGGGTTTTTATCAGTGGCAACTGAAAAATGGCGCGACTGTGATTTTGTATCCGGATGATCAGTTTGATCATTTAGCGCTAGCTGCGATCAGTACCGGTGGCTATGCTGCAAGTGAACATGTTGATCCGCTTGCCGCGAAGTCTCTACCCGAGTTTTTGGCAGCCAACGGTGTGAATGGTTATGCCAGCGCCAGTTTGCGGGGTATTCGCAACAATAAACAGATCCATATGCAGCCGTTTGTAGAGGCCTTTAGTCATGGTATCAGTGCCAGTGGCCGGGTGGAGGATTTGCCGTTGCTGCTAACCATGCTCGATGGGTACTTTCAGGATCCCATGATTATAGAGCCTCATAGTACTGAGTTTATACGGAAGCTAAATGCCAGTTCACAGCAGGGTCGAGAGTCAATTCCAGATTTAGTATCGGTTGATACTGAGGCTTTCTCTGTGGCTGATGTTGTTGACCTTACCATTTCGGACTTCAGGCGAGCGCAGCGTAAGTTGTATCGATCACCCGCTGATTTCAGGTTTGTATTTGTGGGGTCTGTCAGTCCTGCGCAATTGCAAATCGAGCTGCAAAGACTGGCTTATGATCAACAATCTGCGCACTTGCGTCACGATCCGGTTGTTGTACCGGATAACTATAATTTGGTGCGTACCAGTTACGGTAACAATGTCTCAGGTATATCATTATTTATGGCGTGCCCGGGGATTAGTGAGAGCTCGGCTCATCAATGGCAACTGCTGACTGACATACTATCTACTCGCTTGCGTGTCTCGATACGAGAACAACATGGGCTGACCTACGACCTGGAAATCGAGTCTTTTGCGTCGCGCACACCCTATCAACTGATTAGTTTTAGTGTGGCGCCGGAGGATGCACTGAAAGCGAGCAATCTGGTTACTGAGGTGATAACCCGGCTTGCAGGTAGTATCACTGAGGCTGAACTTCGGAATGCAGTACTACGTGCTGATCGGCGTGAGTTGCTGGTTCAGGGTGATTACCACGAAACTGCATTGAACAAGGCAAAAGACTGGCTTTCTGTCGACGGTGTGCTCTCTGCAGAGACACGGCATCCAACAGTGAAAGAGCTTAATGAAATGGCCGGATGTTTTACAAAAGAAAATACTACCCAAATTGTGGTAGATAAGTCTGAGTCTTATATCACTGATGTTTCACCGCGAGTACATGATCGGCTGCCCAGGCAGAATAGCGGTTTTCAGCGCGATGTTCGTTAAGTGTTACCCGACAGTGCGCGACTCACTGCGTGAGTGCGTTTATGGGGAGTCTGGTATTAGAAGTATTTTTGAATCGATTTTGACTGTGCAATGATCCCGTGTTCACAGTACTGCTCGTGATTGGCGTCGATCACTTTCAAATCGTATAAATAGTTGATCATCATGCCGTAGGATTGTGATAGCCCTTCTTCGCTGAGATCTCCAAGCCAGTTGATCCGTTCAAAGATTGCACCATTGGATAAATGAAAGTGTGCAATAGGGTTTGCAGCTGCATTGTTGGCTCTTTTCTCTTCGACAATATACTTAGCCGCGAGTCTCTGCATGGGTGTCTTCAATACTGCACTGATAGATTCGTCTGAAATCCAAGAGGTACTTTGGATGCTGGCATCGATATCAATACCCGAAGATTCGCATTCCGCCAGTTCGTCCTCTGTAAATAAATCAGCGCCTGAATCGGCAAAATTCGCTTTCAGCCACTTGGAAAAGCCCGTTATTGGAGACAGAGTTGAGTAGGTTTCCAGTGACGGGCATTCACGCTTAAGTTCATCTACGACTCTTTTAATTAGAAAGTTTCCGAGGCTAACGCCGGCCAGACCTTTCTGGGCGCTACTGATGGAATAAAAAATTGCAGTAGAAGGCTGGTGATTAACGATTTCTTCAGTGCTTGTGTCCAGCAGTGTATTGACGTTAGAGGATATCTCTTCAACCAGCGCCACCCATACAAATATCAATGGTTCTTCCGGCATGCTCGGGTGAAAGAACGCGAAACAGCGACGGTTCTCGCCCAGGCGATGATGCAGATCGCGCCACGATCTCACTCTGTGAACAGCTTCGTACTCAATTAATTTTTCCAACAGGGAAGCCGGTGCATTCCAGTCGATTCGGCGCAACTCCAAAAAGCCGATATCAAACCAGCTACAGAGCTGGGTATGCAGCACATCGTTTAGTGCTTTAAGTTCCGGGTGCTCTTTGCTGAGACGTACTACATCAGAGCGTAGGTCGACCAGAAACTTTACTCCCTGGGGCAGTGCATTAAACTGAGTCAGGAGTTTCAGATAAGGTGGTGTGAGTTGTTGTCTGAGTTGCATTTCGACCATTTGGCGTTCTTCGTCACTGAGGTCAGTGAAGAGTGCTTCAGCCGTGGTGCGAACTTTATCGTGATCGATACTGTGATCTGAGATAAGCAGCTTTAAAAATTTGGATCGGCCCTCATCGTTCATACCGAGGTAAGCTTTTCCAAGTTCTGCTGCACGTGCGCGCGCTGAGACTTCACCGCCTTTGCCTTCGAGGCACTCTGCAATTTTTACATTCAGCGGTGTAATTTCATTTGCGTGCAGGTAGGGGCTGAGATCAAGCCGTTTGCCGCTGAATTGCCCTGACACACCTTTCCAGGCGCTGAGCATATTGTGGAATAAGCGATTGCTCATCAGATCATTTTTCGTATCGGCATTTTCGAATCGGCTAAGCGTAGTGTGTGAGAAGCGTCGGTTGAAGTTATCACGTGATTTTTTAATGCTGTCAAAACTGTCAATAGTGCGTTAGTAGAGCACCGGCTCGCGCTCGAGCTCGATACCATAGCGATTTTTGACGTCTGTGCGAATCTCATCTGCAAGTGTTGCAATCCGCTGACCATTACCGCCGCCATAGTTAACCAGAACCAGCGCCTGTCGATCATGTACGCCCACACCGTATTTTCGGTAGCCTTTCCAGCCAGCCTGATCAATTAACCAGGCTGCAGGGAGTTTGCACAGGTTTTCGCTCTGCGGATACACGGGAATATCGGGATAGTCTTCTCGTAGCCTGTCAACTTGCTGACGGGTGACAACCGGATTTTTGAAGAAGCTCCCGGCGTTGCCGATGATTGCCGGATCGGGCAGTTTTGCTGTGCGCATCTGGCAGACTTTTCTGAACACATCCATTGCAGTGGGTGTGTTGTTAGACAATGCTTCTTGTAGTGCCTGATAGGTGATTACCGGATTGTCTTGTTGGGATAACTCGAGCTGAATGCCCGTGACGATTAGATCGCTGCCAGCAGGAGTTTTAAACAGACTGTGGCGATAAGCAAAGTCACAGTCGCTGTTGTGCAGGGTCACGCTTTCTCCTGTTTCACGGTGAATTGCTTCAACCTGTATCAGGTTATCGCTGACCTCCTTTCCATACGCACCGATGTTTTGAATAGGTGCAGCAC
>CAZQKJ010000407.1:0-3910 GCA_964593315.1 uncultured Granulosicoccaceae bacterium | reverse complement strand
TTGGCCGAATCCAGCCGGACGAACTCGCCTGATCCTGGCAATATTTAGTTGCCATCTTTATTAGGAAGTTGCCGACTTTATTGTAAAGTTACCAAGTTTATTATCACACGACAAATTGTTCAGTTTCGCATAGGTATCATGGTTAAAAAATAGCGCTACAAATATCTCCAACCGAGAATATGTTTTAAGCCTGGCAGGGATGGTACCTGGTATGTTTGCGGTACTCTGGTGCAGGCGTGATGTTGTTGCACAGATAGTGGCCGATATGGCTTATTCGCTTTTTCCTGTGTCAATAGCGAATATGTGGATAGGTAGGTTGCCAGGCTTGTTTGTTGTAGGAATTGCTGGCGATCGGGCCAGGCAGTTTTCGTTAATTACAATCTATGGTGATGTTCAACGATGACATTTTTCCGGGCTTTCACCTTTAATGCGTACAAGAGCCGACCGCTCACTACATTCAGCGCCTGGTATCAGTTGCTACTAAAAGCAGAACTTAGTGCGATGCGGCTTCATCGGTTAGAATAATTCTATTAACCGTCATGCCTTCACGTCTTAAGAGCTCTATCAGCCCTGTTTTGCCCGGCAGGTGGAAAGCGCCTACAACAATCAAATTGGATTGTTGATTCAAAGCTGGTAGCAATCGTTTCAGCCAGTTCCTGTTTCGTTCATTGAGTAGATAATTGTCAGCGACTTCCAGGTGATGTGCGCCTTCTTCTTCACCCAGCACTTCGGTCACTTGTTCCTGACTCCACTGCATCATCAACCCGATCTCACCACGACGATACAGATCTCCGTAAACACGACCGGCAATCGCAATATCACGAGAGTCTAATTCAGGGTCAACAAGAGACGCTCCCAGCATACTGAAGATAGATATCGCAGTCTTGTTGTTCCAGAAGCCATAATTTCTTTTATGTAGAGCACCCGGTTCTTCCAATCCCAGTATTTCAAGATTTTGGTGATCTGCGAGCATCTGGATGTAGTTGTCCTGAATAGGATAAGTTCCACGATTGAAATCTTCGCAGGGAGAAGCCAGAAGATAATCCACAGCAGCTGTGGCCTGAAGATAGGTCAGGCGTTGCTGATCAATACCCCAATACATGAACCGCTCAACTACGGCTTTCTTGATATCAGGATGCAATTTTTGTAGCCAATGACTGGCAGTTAAGACATTGTTCCAAATGCTTCTGTTGTTGAACTTAATAAGGTCTTTGCGCCGCATGCCATGGAAGGTATGTTCGAAGAACGCTGCTTCTACTTCCTGCATGATCGGGAGTAGCACTTCAGCCTGATCAATGTACAATGCTTCGGATGAATGGAGGCTTCCCCAAAGATAGCTTACTTTTTCATCATTGTGTCGTACCTCCCAAAGCTTTCCAACTGCATTAATGAGTCCGTCAGTTGAGGTTCTGGTTAAGGTTTGCGAAAGCGCTTTTTGAAACTCGGGATCGTCAGTCTGGATGGCGCTAATATCGCAAGCTTCCTGAGTTACCCATTCCTGTGCGTAAGCTGCGCCCTGCGCTATGAAAAAGTTGATAAGGCTTAGTGCTGTGAATAGATATCGGTTCATTGTTTATGAGTCTATCTTAAATTCGCAAAAGAACTCGCAGGAGTGGACCTTGAGTTACCTCTGGCAACAGCTTGATGCCAGGCGACATTTTTTAACCAGACCGGGTTTAGTATTTCGGCTGCCTGGAATATCTTTGATTCTCATCACTACTTAAAGATATCACGAATAAGTAAGCCAAACGCTGATCCGAATACAACGGTAACCAGGTACGGAATTCCAAAGAAAAACAGAGAAGCGTAGGCGGTACATGACAACAGTGTATTAAACTCAACTATGAGGCAGGAAAAAAAACAAAATCCCAGAAATACAAGCATCATTATGCCTATTGCAGAGAGAAACGATTTAGCTTTTGACGTCGGTAGGGCGTAGGCGAGTGCTGCAGGAGTAAGAAATACAATCGCCGCTATTATGTGAAAACCGGACAACACCATTCTCCATGCTTACACTGACGAATCTACATTGAAGTAATAGTCGGCCATGTGGAATACGGCGTCTTCTGCATCAATCGCTGTGCTATTCGAAAACGCCACGAACCATGTTTTTCTCTCAGGTGCTTTTACAATAAACGTGTGAAAGCCGACCCATGAGCCTGTATGTCCAACCAGATCGATGTCGCCTTTGTATTTTTCCCACTGCCACCCATAGCCGTAGTCGACTGGTTTGCCTGTATTTGTTTCTACTTTTGCAAATATTTTCTCGGTTGTCGCAGCGTCTACCAGGAGATGATTATCGAGGGCGCGTATCCATTTCTCCATGTCATTAATAGAGGTGTATACACCATCCTCGCCGTGCAGTGCGTTTCCGGTGTTGAAATCAATATCTTCAAAAAATGGCCAGTCGCCATAAGATATGGCCTGTTTATGAATTTGCGTTGGATACTGGATGATATCGGTTGTATTCATCCCGGCTGGTCTGAATATCTGTTCCTGGCTGAAGTCTCGTAATGATTTGCCAGCAGCTCTCTCAACTACCAGTGCAAGCAGACTATAACCGCCATTGCTGTACTCGTGTTGTTGACCAACAGCAAAATCCAGCTGGTTTTGCTGTTGGTAGTATTTGTAGACATCATGATGGGTAATCAGTGGCTTGCTTTTATCGGTGCTCCACAGTGCATCAGCATAATCTGGCAGACCAGACAGGTGATGAACTAAGTGACGGACTCTTATTGGCTGCATGTATTCCGGCAGGTCATCAAGATACTCGCCTATGTAGTCGTCTCTGGAGAGTAATCCCTGTTCCTCCAGAATGGCCACGGCCATTGCCGTGAATTGCTTGGATACAGAAGCCATCCTGAAATTCGTGTCACAATCGACTGGTTCTTTGGTTACCAGATTGCTCAGACCGTAGCCTTTTTTAAATCTGGTAGCGTCGTCTTGAATAGCCATCACCGCGAGGCCCGGGCCACCGGGCTCATTGTATCTGGCAAATCTCTTGTCAAATGGGAGTTCTTCGGACTCGTACAGACTCATAACATGTGCACTTTAATGTAGGAAAGCTAAGATCCGCTATGAATCAGGACCGGTGCATGCAGGTTTGGAATAATCATAAGCCGTAGCTGAACCCAGCACCAATGTACATAGTAAAGATGCCGCCAATGTTAAGTCGTAAAGATGATAGTAATGTCCGGTGGTAGCGGACCTCAGCTGGATTGATGTTGTTTAACCGTGGCAGAGTTGTGTTACTGGTCAGGGTGTGAGGAAAGCGAATTTTTTAGGAACTTCTCAACGCTAATTTGATCGGACTGAACAGGTGGCTCTTTTGCCGTAGTATACAGGTTGTGGATCGGCATTCGGCAGAGCGTCGATTTCTTCTCTTTATCTGTCAAACATTTTTTAACTTCGGGTATTCAACTTATGCGCAATCGAACTTTAGCCTTTTCATTGGTACCGTTATTGGCTATCGCCATTAGCGCGTGTTCCTCAGATGATGACGATTCAGACTCAAATGGCAATGGAGCAGGTAATGGAGCAGGCGATACCCCAATCGCTGTAGTTTCGCTTTTCGATGAATCGGTGAGTGGTGAAATTACCGATGATCCCAATAACCCGTTGCCTTTGCAGCTTGAGCCTGGAGAGAATCAATTCAGCGCTTCAGTGGTGGCAGGAGACATCGACTACATCACTATTAACGTACCGGCCAACATGGTGTTGTCCGCCATTAATCTGGATAGTTATGAATCTCTGGATGATCAGTCATTTATGGGACTGCAGAGCGGCAGCGTGTTCACTGAGCTTCCGGCTGAGCCCAATGTAGCAAACCTGCTGGGCTTCTCTTTGTTCGGGACTGCCAGTGTGGGTACCGATCTCTTGCCGAATATTGCTGCGGGCGAGGGAGCTATCG
>CAZQKJ010000406.1:0-3920 GCA_964593315.1 uncultured Granulosicoccaceae bacterium | reverse complement strand
GATCGGAGTGACACAGCTTGACTCACTGGATTCAAAAGTATTGTTCAAATGAACTGATTGACTCTATAGCGAACGGGCGAGTGACAACCCGCCGGTTCGGCCAAGTGCAATCACAACGCGACTACTTCTCTACCGGGCCGCCCGCTTCTTTCCAGTCAGTGAATCCACCCACATTAGTCACAGACTGATAACCCATTTCCGAGAGTGTCTTGCCTGCCAGGGCCGCCTGCCCACCAGCACCGCAGATCAGGTAGATATCGGTGTCTTTCTTCAAAGACTTGTTGTGAAACGGCGTCGCTTCGTCGGCGGCGAACTCGATAAACCCGCGAGGAATCCTGACTGCCCCGGCAACGGTGCCGGTCTTTGAAATATCAGCGGTGTCACGAACATCGATGAACACACCACCTGCTCCATGCAAAGCTATTGCCTCTTCACTGGAGAGCCTGGTGACAACTTTATGTGCTTCATCCAGAAAATCTTTCGCGGTTTTCATTACTTACTCCAAATCAATTTAGTGAAGAATAAACTATTCGGCAAAGGTCTCTCAAGTTTTGCATGACAACAGGTTCGGTAAAAGTACTGCAATCGGGCTCCGATAAGCTCCGAAGCGCCCGAATTTGGTCAGATTTCCGATAAGGCCGCCGTTTGGCCACCTGACCTCAGCTGTCAGATGCACCCGCCACCAGCGCATTGAACAGTGATCGATAACGAGGCAAAACCTGATCAGTAAGGTATCTGTCCACCTCGATATCAGCTCGGATATCGTGCTCGATGACCGATCGCAGAGCCGCTGACAAATTGAGCGCTTCCTGCTCAACACCCGCACCGATCGAATACAGAAGTGGCTCCGGAATGTACTCTGGATAGGCCATCCTGTCGGGTGCTACCGGAGTACAACCGGATGCTATCGCCTCGAGCATGCCGAGGCCCTGGAAATCATGCAGTGCAGAAGAGACGACAATATCAGCCTGCTCTAGCACACGTCGATAATGTTCTTCGGGTTGATAGCCCCAGGTTTCAATGGTTGAATGATAGCTGGATTGAAACTGGCTGAAACATTCCGGCACTTCTCTAAAAGACTGCCCCATTACATGGACTTTGCAACTGACACCACTGTCGATTAAATGCTTTAGTGCAGAAAAGAATACTTCTGGTTGTTTGTCATATTCCCATCGGTGATTCCAGACTATTTCTACTGGTGATCGGTGCGCCCGACTTTGTTTTGAACCTACTGTCTCTTGAACAGAATCATACTTTACAGGAACCGGTATAACAGACGATCTGGTTGGCAAGTGTGCAAGCAGATCTGCGTTAGTGCCATCTGGCATCCCCTTAAAAAGGGTCTCTGCACCGGCGTAAAAAGAGTCACGATTAAAAGTTGAGTTAAACACCAGTTGTGTTGCACTAAGGGCTGCGTACACGCACGTCAGTTGGGCGTTGATAAGATTGCCGTTGGGCTTGCGTTCCGGATAAGCGAACTGATTTTCATGGAAATATAAAATGGCAGGAACCGCAGACAGATGTGGCATAAGACCACGCAAGTTACAAAGATCCACCATAGAAGTGACAACCAGCAGATCGTAGTGTTGCTGTAGCAGCGCTTTGTGCTCTGAACTAAAAGTTAATGCGTTGCTGCGTATTCGCCAGTAAAAATGCCGATCCGGCAATGAGACCTGAGTCCAGTCGAATTCGGTTAGCCCTTGAACCAGCTGATCACACCAATAGCGATGACTGGCTGCATGGTAGCCGGATAACAGCAGAATCTTGATTTTGTCTGACACACCCAGCCCGGATTATTTATGAGGATTCAGCTTCCGGGGACAATATTACTAAACCGGTCGCGCCTTAAACAACGCCCAGCCATTATATCTCTGAGAGTCTTATGCTTGGAGTAATGCCTGTCGAGCAGGAATGTGTCACCGGCTGGACTTTACAATCCTCCACCCTCCGGCAAGCAAGCTTTCGATTATACCGACGGCACCCTCTGTGACTCCAGGCCTGCACGGGCCACCAACCGGCGCGCTTTCACCCGGTTACAGATTGTGATTGTCATGACGTATAAAATTAGCTACCCTAGAAACTCGCAGCTCAATGGTGAGCTTATTCTTAACACCTATTGTCAGTCGAAAGGAAATTTTTGATGCCCATTAGTATATCCAGGAAGATGCAGGTTGCAGCCAGGAAGGCCGCCAATTTAGCGTCACTAAGCGTTCTCACGCTCTTTATCTACTCAAACCCCGCCGTTGCCAACACGCCTGTTTGTTTATCAGCAGACAGTGACGAAGACAACGATGGGTGGGGTTGGGAGAACAATGCCACCTGTCTTGTCGAGGGTAGCCAGCCAGAGATGGCAAGCAATGACAGAGTTTTCTGTCTTTATCTCTCGAGCGATGAGGATAACGACGGTTGGGGCTGGGAAAACAACGCCAGCTGTCAGGTTGGGCCCGACACCAGTGCAGATGAGCCGGTGATGGAAACCCCGGACTTTGAACCAGTGATCAACGACCTCGGGCGCCTAGTTTGTCAATCTGAAAACGCTGACCCGGATGGTGACGGCTACGGTTGGGAAAACAACGCCAGCTGCGTGGTGGCAGGCAGCACTGCAGAAGCCAATGTGCCGGTCTCCCAAAGCGGAGTGCTATGTAGCTCTGCTGCGATTGACCCGGATGGAGATGGTTTTGGATGGGAAAACAATGCAACCTGTATTGTCGACACTGATCAAACGGATGCTGACACAGATGACGATGACAGCACTGATGACAGCCCCGAAGACAGCGATAGTGCTAACGACGCAGACACATCGGGCGACACAGACACAAGTGGCAACACCGATACTGGCGACGACACCGATACTACTGACGACACCGACGGCACTGATTCAACTGACGGTTCTGGTTCAACTGACGGGTCTGGCAACACAGACGCATCAGGTGACCAGAAAGCCGACACTTCAGTCCGGCCATCGGATATCACAGATCTGATTCTGGTCACAGGACAATCCAACACACTCGGGGACAACACCACTTTTGATACCAGCCTCGATGAATCCAGTCCGCGAGTGTTTGCCTACACCGACAATGGCTGGGAGGTCGCAGAGCTATACCAGTCATGGGACAGAGGCGCGCATCCGGGCACCGGCAATCCGGATGACACCACCAGTATCCACAATAACTTTGCGCTCCACTTTGGAAAGCAACTGGCAGACCTGGATGAAAACACGGTTGTCGGGTTTGTTCTGGTTTCAGAACCCGGTGAAGGAATCGGTCACTGGGCACCTGGCGAGGCAGGCTTGCTTCGGGTGCAGCAAAAAACACTGGAGGCGATAAACGCCCTGCCACATAAATCTGCAATCGACGGCATCCTCTGGCACCAAGGTGAGACCGACTGGCAACTGGAGGGCACATCCGATCAAACAGTGCCACAACCTGCACCGGCCGACTACTACCCGGTTAGATTTGCCGCGCTAATCGATAATCTTCGACTGGAAAGCTGGTTTGCGAATTCGAGCCCGTTCATCTGCGGCACAACCATCAAAGCGGTTGGCGTTAACACCCATCTGGATTCACTAAACACAGATGATGATCCGAACACCGCGTGCGTTGACGGGACCGGATTAGCATCGGTTAGCGAGGGTGGCAATCACTTCAATGCAGCATCGCTTCGAACGATCGGGCGACGTTATGCAGAAACTTATTTTTCTATAAGGTAGATCGATCTGGCCGATAACCGGCCCGATGGACAACCGATCTGTAGAAGACCGTAGCGAAAGATGCGTTGGCCAGAAGTTTCAGGCCAACGGTCTTGGGCATCTAAGGCTTCAACATCGCATCCAGTTCCTCATCTGTTGGAAACCGGTTAAGGGCTTTTTTCGAATAAACCTGAGTGCCATCACAGGTAATTTCAAATGCACCGCCACTGCC
>CAZQKJ010000405.1:0-3950 GCA_964593315.1 uncultured Granulosicoccaceae bacterium | reverse complement strand
GTACAGAGGAATGTTCCACCAATCCGAGCCGTGTTAGCTCATTATCTATGCAGACTCGGCAATGGGATGTTGGTGATCTACAAGTACATGCGCTGAAGCCGGGGAGTTCTTGCCTACAGTTTCTCAGCCGTTATTCAATTGGGTGCACGGGCAAGTAGGAATAGCGAACCTTGTGTTCGTCTGCCAGTGTTTGCGCTATGCAATACCCACAGAATAATCTCCGCATTTGGATGCTCTCACCATGATCTATGCCGACCAGCACGAGTTCGACTGCATAGGATGTCGATTCACTGTGGGGCCGAGTTTTAGTTAGAATGGGATATCATTTCCAATCAAACAGTGTGGTTAGACTATGGCAGGGAAACAGGAAGGCGGGTGTTTGTGTGGTGCGGTCCGATTTGTAACGACGGGAGATCCGGTCAGAGCGATGGCTTGCCACTGCACATCATGCAAAAAAAGAACGGGCGCACCCTATGGTATCGGGGTCTACTTTGAAGACTCGGCAGTGGAATTCCTGCAGGGCGAGCTGTCTGGTTATCCATTCGAATCAGACACTTCTGGGCGCTGGATAAAGAACGAATTCTGTACCTGTTGTGGATCTGTCGTATCCTGGACACTGGAGATGAGGCTAGGTTTGCGCGCGATTGCTGGCGGCTCTTATGACAACCCCGACTGGTATAAACTGGCGGCACACATATGGACGCGTTCAGCCCGTTCGGATATGTGTTATCCAGAAGAGATGCAGGTGTGCGCTGAAGCGTTAGGATGACAGCGAAATCAATTGACGAGCTGCGCAGAGAAATGATTGACGAACCTGAGTCAGAAGTAAATTGAGTGGCTATGCGTGCACCAATTGTTGATATAGATCTACAGGCATTCCATACAGACCCGTATCCTGATCTGGAAGTAATGCGGAAGAAATACCCAATCTGTTACGAGCCGCAACTGGATGCTACCTTACTCACGCGACACAGTGATATTGTGCGGTGTGAAAAAATCATAGAAGTGTTTTCTTCGCAGCAACCGGGAGGGTTGATGACGGTGCTGATGGGCGAAAATATGATGCGTAAAGACGGGGAAGCCCATACCCGTGAAAGAAAGCAGGCACTGCCATCGCTTTCGCCACGAACAGTCAAACAGGTATGGAAACAACGCTTTGAAGAGTCTGTTGATGAAGTATTGCTTAATCTGCAATCATGCCAATCGTGTGACCTGGTGCAAGATTTCGCCATGCCGGTGGCGGCGCAAGCGCTCAGGCATATCACGGGCTTAACCAGTATGACCTCGGAGCAGATGGATGTCGTCTCGCAGGGTATGATAGACGGCATATCGAACTACACCGGGATTGTATCGGTTCAGGAGCGCTGTAATCAGGCAACGGCTCTAGTGGATCAACACATAGAGGATATGCAGCGTACCGGTGCACCGGAACACTCTCTATTGCAAGTGCTTAGCGACGCCGGCCAGCCAACGGCAAGTGTCAGCGCAAATATAAAACTTGCTATTAGCGGTGGCCAGAACGAACCGCGCGACGCTATAGCCGGGTGTGTGTGGGCATTGTTGACTCATGCCAGTCAACTACACAGTGTTATGAATGGCCGATTTACCTGGCGACAGGCCTTTGAAGAATACTGTCGTTGGATATCACCCATTGGTATGTCACCCAGGCGCATAGCGCAGGAGTATTCCTGCGGGGGTGTCGATTTAGTGCGTGAAAGTCGAGCCTTTCTTATGTTTGCAAGTGGCAACAGGGATGAGCGGGTTTTTGAAAACCCGGATCAGTTTGATCTCGGCAGAGATACCTCTGATTCCATCAGCTTTGGTGCGGGTCCGCATTTTTGTGCCGGAGCTGCTGCATCCAGAATGCTGATCTCAGAAGTGGCGCTCCCTAAGTTGTTTAAGGCTTTTCCAGAGATCGCACTGGATGGTGATGTGGCTTTTAGCGGCTGGGCGTTTCGTGGACCGGAATCTGTGCCGGTGCTTCTTTCATAGTTATTTTAGTATTGCGGTGCTGCAGCGTATTGGTTTAAACATGACTATAAAGGATATAGAGGGGAGTACATGAATATCGCAATAGTGGGAGCAGGCGGTGTAGGAGGTTACTTTGGTGGAGTGTTAGCCAGTACGGGCTATCCGGTTACTTTGGTGGCGCGCGGCGCCCACCGTGAAAGAATATTGAAACATGGGCTTACGATTGAGAAGCCCGATGGGAATAGCTTTACAACTCCTGTTACTACGGTAGATTCTTCTCAGATCAATACACAATTTGATGTTGTCATTGTGGCGGTGAAAGGATGGCAACTGACGGACTCACTTCCGGTGATCAGAAAACTTTGTCATGCAAACTCTGTGATCCTCCCTTTGCTGAATGGTATTGAGGCACCGGCTGTAATCAAGTCTGCATTGCCGGGGCAACAAGTGCTCGGTGGCCTTTGTGGAATCATTGCTCACATAAAAGAGCCAGGAGTTATTAGGCATGTCGGGATTGATCCGTTTGTGACATTCGGTTCTTATAATTCGAGTTCAATATCCGAGCCTGTGATGCAGGAGATAAAAACTGCTTTTGAAACGTCAGGTGTTAAAGCCAGTATCTCCGATGATATAGCGCTGTCCATGTGGCGAAAATTCTTGTTTATCTGCCCGTTGAGTGCGGTAACCAGTGTCACGCGTGCCACAATAGGGCAAGTAAGATCAATTCCACAATCAAGGGATATGGTTGAACACTGTCTCGATGAAGTTCTGGCGGTGGGTCGTGCGAACGGAATTGATCTGACTTCTGAGCATCGAGCGTTCATGCTGAAACAGTTCAGAGAGTCGCCGGAAGCTGGCACAACATCGATGCAGCGAGATATTATGGACAATCACCCCTCTGAGCTTGAAACACAAGTAGGTAGCGTAGTGACCCTTGCCAAAAAACTTAATGTGGCAACACCGGTGCTGTCATTTGTCTACAGTGCGCTAATGCCGCAGGAACAGGCCAGTCGATCTTAGCGGTCCCTGATCAGGTCGTAAATTCGTTCGCTTTATCTGTAGCGTTTCGCGAGGGTGCGGTAATAAGCTCAGAGCGTGCCTTCAACAAGTTGAATAGAGGCGGGGCTGTCAATAGAAGCAAATGGCCTTTTTCCGTTATAGATGAAGTTCTTGAAAGCAATTTCAGATACTACCTTATGCCTCAGATTATCAACGCAAACGTGTTGTGTTGCGGATGATGATAATTCACCGTAGATTTTTTTATAACCTGCCTCTTTTGCGCGCAGGTGTAGTTCTGCTCTTAGTTTCTGATAGATACCACGGTTTGCTACACCCTTGTCTACAACGGCAATATCCACCAGAAGAGATTGATCTATCATGGGGTTATTTTTAAGGTAGCTCGCTTCCAGCGCTTGTAGAAGGGCGGTTATAGGTCTTTGTTTTTCCGGTAAGGTTTTGAGCGATTCAAGTTGCATTGGAAACGGGCACGCGATAATACAGCCTACAACCTCTGTGTGCTCATGGCTTACTGCTACCAGCGTATCAATCGGCCCATCAAAAGCGTATTCTTGCCATAGGGGATGCAGGTGGTTGTAAAACTCACGGGGGCTAATATTCATAGCCCGATGCAGGGTGCTATTTGCACAGAACTGTTCTGCCACCAGTGTCAAAGCCTGCTCACTCAATGAGCTTTCTATCGGGATTATTTTAAAGGCGGCTGTAATTCTGTGTTCCATTGCAGTTTTGTGGTTTTACAGGGTAGGTGGGCTAACAAAACGGACAAAAGCAGAGCTCCTCATGCAATCTTGAGGAGCCCGCTTAGAGTTAGCCTTCGCAATCCAGGGTGGTCGTTGTTTCTGACCAGCGTATCTCTTGTTGTGTTTCCACATAAACAAAGGTGTACGGATTAGTCAATGCTAAAGTGACTATGCAATTGTCTGCAGGTTGCAAAAAATTGATATTAACGTTCACATAGGTAT
>CAZQKJ010000404.1:0-3951 GCA_964593315.1 uncultured Granulosicoccaceae bacterium | reverse complement strand
CAATGATATTTTGTGTGTCTGACCTGTTTCTTTATAAAGCCAGTCGGATAGTTTCCAGAAGTTCCCAAACGGATCGCCACCCAGAATTAAAGATCGGCTGGCACTGAAATGTGCAGAGTTTCCGATGAGATCCCAGTAGCGCGCAAACCTTTGCAGATTTTGCATAGTCTGGAAGTTGAGGTCTCGGTTTTGAAGTAGTTGATACGGTGCATTAGCGCTATAACACATGGCGTATTCTTCGGTATGTCTGATGATGTTGGTGCCACGCAGCCTTTTTAAAATGCCTACCTGAATTTCGTGTGGGTCAAGCTCTACTAATTGATTAAAGCCAGTGGCAAAGCTCGACAGTGTTTCACCTGGCAGACCGATGATTAAGTCTGCATGGATATAAGCCGATGTATTGGTGCGCAGCCATTGGAGATTTTCAAGTGACAGTGCTGCGTCTTGTTTTCTTGAGATAGTTTCCTGGACAGTGGCATTGAAAGACTGTATGCCAACTTCAAACTGTAGCGATCCCTTTGGGAATTTAATCAGAACCTCTTTTAATTCTGCGGGTAGCTTGTCTGGTATCACTTCAAAGTGTACAAACAGATTTTCATCGAGGCGGTCCAGGAAGAAATTCAGAATCTCAATACAATTTTGGATTTTTAAATTGAAGGTCCGATCAACAAATTTAAACTGCCGAGCTCCCCTTTGGTAGAGCGTATCCATTTGTGAAAGAAAGTCTGATATTTCGAATGGTTTAGCTGTTTTATCGAGTGCAGAAAGGCAGAACTCACATTTAAACGGGCAGCCGCGCGAAGCCTCAACGTATAACACGCGATTTGAAATATCTTCATCTGTGTAATAGTCATAAGGATGATTAAGCAGTTTTACCGCAGGTGTAATGGCTTCAATTATCTTACTGATCGATGGATTATCGTTGATCAGGTTGCTACACAAATCGCGAAATGCAAAATCGGCCTGCCCGGTGATAAGGTGATCGGCCAGGTTAAATATTTGAGTCTCTCTGTACTCGTAGCTGACCTCGGGTCCACCAATTACAATTTTTATCTCCGGATGAACTCGTTTAATCAGGCTGATAACTTCTGTGGTTTGAACAATATTCCAGATGTAGACTCCGAAGCCTATGATGGTGGGGTTTAAGTCCAGTAATTGTTCCGCAATATCAATCGGGCGTTGATTGATAGTGAATTCTTTCAAGCTTGCACACGATGAAAGATCTCCGAGGTTTGAGAAGAGATAACGTATGCCGAGAGATGCATGAATGTACTTTGCATTCAGAGTGCTTAGAACTATGTGGCTTTGTGAAAGCTTTTCTTTGTCAGCCGCTTTGGTGCCGTGAAAAGCAATTGGAGCACTGTTGTCGATATTCATTAGTGAATAGTCGTGGGTATCATGGAATTATACTTCAAACAGGCTCATCGCAGCTTTGTGCTATGACGCCCGATGCGTTGCAGTACACAAACCAATTTAACACAGCGAAATAGTTGCGTTGATGCAGTTGGCTAATGTCATTCATCACTATCCTGTGAATCAATTGATATTGGAATAAGTCTGGATTTCGAAGTACTTTGGCGGATCCCCGTGTGCGGGTTTTTCCTGCCATAGCCGTTGTTGTGCTGTGTGCCAATGGGGCTGGTTGCTCGGCCTGTCGTTTCGCTTCAAATATCATTAACTTTCGGTCATGTAGAGGGTGGCACTGGTGTGAATAGCATCACAAATCTGTATCCGTAAAGGTACGACACTTCGCTGTCCGGACTGATGGTGGCTCAAGGACATGCGTAATTCAAAATTGGGAATCTGCTCTCGCGTCTCAGCAGGCAGCTTACTTTGTTTAGCGATTTTTAGTGGTAGTTTATTCTCTTCAAGGGAAGGTGTTGCCCAGACCAATGCCTGTACCGCTCAGGGGTCATCGCTGAATGAAGCCAGGATTGCGTTTGCAGCACAGTGCGAACTACCGCGGGCGGATTGCGATCCGGTGGGGTCGGTGTGGGTCTGTTCTACGCAGAATGTCACGACAGTTCCTGGTTCTTTCTCACAACCTGGCGTGCTTTCGGGTGAGTCTTTAACTGGCCAATCAGTGACTGATAGCAGAGTTGCAGTGCCGGTGCGCAATCCAGATGGATTCCCGTCGGCGGGTAGTCGCAACGGTAATCCTGTGTGTCTATCTGATGCCAATGCGAGAGACGGCTACAGTTTTGAGAATAATCGATCCTGTGTTGTGGTGCCTGGTGTTACCGGCAGTCGATCGGATCCTTTGATCGATACCAGGATTTGTAGTGCATGGATGGAGATCGCTTATGGTAATTATGTTGTGCAGAATAATGTATGGAATGCCAGTGCTGTGTTTGAAGACAACTGGTCACAATGTATTGAGCTCAGTGGTTCGACGGGCAATTACATTGCCCACTGGGATTACAACTGGCTGGATAGAACAGAAGGGGATGAATTTGCTGTGAAGTCATACCCTCAGGTCTACTACGGCAGAAAAACACAGTTCAATCGTTCAGGCTCTGTTGCACAAACCGGTCTGCCGGTAGAAGTAAATCAATTGCCACAAATTACGGTGGACTTCAAATACCGTGAAACTGGTAATGCCGAACGCAATGTGGCGTTAGAGTCTTTCCTGCACACGAGCTGTGAAGCAGAAGATAACAACAAATTTTTTGAAATGATGGTTTGGGTTGATAAGCCGACGATCAGAACACCCGGTGTGTTGGTGACATCAGCTAATATTGACGGACGTGTCTGGGATGTTTTTGTTAACCCGCAACTGAGTTGGGGTTATGTGGCGTTTGTTGCACAACAACCGTTCACTGAAGCGACCCTGGACTGGAACGCATTTATCGATTGGTCACGCTTTCAAGGTCCGGCATTCGGCGTCGCCCCTACAGGCAGTAACACCTGCCTTGGAGCGGTGGAGATAGGTACAGAGACTTTCTGGGGTAATGGCACTTTTACCCTCGAGCGGTTTGCGGTTAGCGTGAATCGGTAGAGTTTGACGTTTTTCTGACAGTGTTTGACTGCTCACCTGAATCACCTGGCTTGAGTCACCTGGCCTAAGTCACCTGGCCTGAGTCACTCGGGCTCAATCACTGACTTGGGTCAATTGCCAATCCCCTTGCGACTGTTAAGGGGCTGAAGAAAATGGATTTCAGGCGATTGGATCGGCCTGTATAGCCTGTTATGGTGGCTTAGAACTTGCGGTATTCTGATGTTCTCGCGAGCCACTGGTGCTTAGATTTCCAAGTGGATTTCTCAAGTGCTTTGGTGGAACACCGGTATGATCTGCTCCAGTTGTGTTGATACCAGGGGTTGTTGTCGCGGAATGTTTCTGGTGGCATTGGCGGCAAGTTCAGTCCGGATTTTCAAGTACACCTCAAGCGACTAGTTGAAAATCAAAAAACATGAATTTTAAAAATCGCGTACTACACAATCTGCCGGTGGTTATTATGCTGCTGTGTTCAAGTGTGTATGCGCCGGCCATCGGCGATGACAGCGATAAGTTCACATTGAACCTGGACAACACTGATGTCCAATCGCTGATCAAAACAGTCTCGGTCGCCACCGGTAGGAACTTTGTCGTAGACCCGAGAGTGTCGGGGAGAGTCACGGTTATTTCCACAACACCTGTTGATGCTGACACTCTCTATGAGATGTTTCTTTCGGTACTTCAGGTACATGGCTTTTCGGCCATCGATGCTGGTGGTCTGACCAAGATAGTTCCGGACTTTGCCGCCAAGCAAGGCCCGGTACCTGTGTTAGGTGCGGCACCTGAAAATAGAGATCAACTTGTCAGTCAGGTTATCCCTGTGATTAATGTGCCGGCAGTGCCACTGGTACCCATACTTCGACCCATGGTTCCGCAGGAAGGGCAGCTGGCAGCTTATCCGGCGTCAAATTCATTAATCATCACCGACCGTACCGCTAATATCGAGCGTCTGAGAG
>CAZQKJ010000403.1:0-3952 GCA_964593315.1 uncultured Granulosicoccaceae bacterium | reverse complement strand
TTTAGAACGGCCCGTAAGGGCGAGTTCGATAATGTTGCAGCACTTGAGGCGGGCGCCGATGATTATCTTGTGAAACCGGTAAGGCAATTTGAGCTACTGGCAAGAATTGGTGCACTTGCAAGGCGTGCTCAGCACGAGACCGAAGTCCTAGAGTACGATCCTTATACTTTTGATACCAGTAAGCGAAAGATTACGGTTGACGTTGAGCCCGTCAAACTCACCGAGAAAGAGTATGACCTCGCACTGTTTCTATTCCGTAATCGTGGACGTGTGTTGTCGCGTCAGCACCTGTTGACCTCGGTCTGGGGTACATCGGCGGAGTTGAATACCAGAACCGTGGATACCCATGCCAGCAGATTGCGTAAAAAACTCAAACTGACGGCCACTGAGAAATGGAAGCTCACCTCGATCTATCAGCACGGTTACCGGCTTGAGGAACACACTCCGCCGCCGGAGGCCAGTTAACTGCACAGGCGGTTCAGCTCCGATTCAGAATATTGTCATGGTTTCTTTACCGCTTTATTATGTGGAAAAGTGTGGTAACCCAATTAAAGCGCTTGTGCTTGGTGTAATATACGGGTAATGCGTGGACACCAGCCGTATTCCTTGGATTCAATCATGATACATAGCGCCCCTTCAAGAAGCGCCCAATCGGTGCGTTTGATCGCTCGTTCTTCTTTTCTCGCAGCCGCTGTGTTGGCGTTTTCCTCACTCGCGTACGCGCAGGGCGATATCGAAGATGGATTGAAAGATATCGAGGTCACCATTAAGGCAGGTGAAACCTTTAGTGGTATCCTGTCTCGAGAGCTGAATTCTCTCGATGCTTGGGGTGAGGTTGTAAAGCACAATAAACTTGAATCTCCGGACGAACTTAGGCCCGGTGATGTGCTTGTTATTCCGGTTGAAGTGATTAGAAGCGGAAATTATGCGACGGTTGTTTTTGTAAAAGGCATTGCGACACTCGAAAGCCGTTTGGGCAATGATTCTGAACAGATCGTCAAGGGTGACAAAGTATTCGTAGGTGACTCGATAGAAACGCTTGCAGACGGTTTCGTCAGCGTGGCTTTCAATGGTGGGTCCTCGGTTAACATTCAGCCAGAAAGCTCAATGCGAATTAGTGTGTTGAAGTGCGTCGATACTGAAATATCCTGTGAGATTAAGCTCGAATCTGAAGGCGGGCGGCTAGGGCTTGATGTTCGTAACACCGGCTTCCAAAAACCCACAGTATTCAGTGTTGATTCTCCGTTTGCGAGTGCGGCGGTGCGAGGCACTCGCTTTGACTTCGATGTTGACGGTGGTAATGCAATGGGTGTGACTGAGGGTTCGGTCGATATATCTTTTAATGGCGCTTCTAACAGTGTAGCCGTCGGTAAGGGTGTGTTGGCAGGCGAAGGGCGTTCAATCAGCCAGTTGTTTGATCTGGTGTCAGAGCCAGTTCTGAGATTGAAAGATGACGGCAATCGTATCAGTGATCAGGATGTTGTCAGCTGGGAGAATCTCAGCGGTGCAGAATCTTACATGGTGGCTTACACCGATATATCAAACCCCGATGATGTTCCGCAGTTCAAATCATTCGATGGCAATATCACCAAGCCGGATCTCCCGGTGGGCGAGTATATGATTCACGTTCGTGGAGTTGATTCTAACGGACTGCGAGGGTTTACCAACTCAAAGAGATTTACGATGGTCTCTATGGATGAAAGCAATGACAGTGCTGATGTGGCGGTTGAGGCCATTATTGCCGATTCTGAAATGCAATTGTCTGTGCCGGATGCCACAGGGCCTGTTGAGGTGAAGGTGGGTAACTCCATTGAGATGATCGACTCTCGGGAGTACATCGTTGGCAACAACACATTTACTCTTGAGCCCGGAGGAACTGTCAGTGTTGATGTCTCCGGAGAAGACGACTGGTTTCTGCAGGCCAGAGAAGTGATGGATGAAAATACTGTCTCACCGTACGGTCTGCTTTATATCTTTGATCTGAACGAACAGTAGTTTCATCGCGTTCGGCCAGAGACACGCACGGTTAAATGGCTGCATCTGACGACAACGCACGCCGCGGTGGTCGATTAGGCTACTGGACCCTGTTTGTCTTCTATCTGTTCTTTGGCCTGCTCACATGGCTGATGAACAAAGGCGATGCGACGCTGAAAATGGATCGCCTGATTCACGACGGCTGGGTCCGTCTTGGACAATCTGTACCGAGCGATGAATTTGTCATTGTCGGTATTGATGCCGATAGTCTCGATGAAAACGGACGCTGGCCCTGGTCCAGAAATGACCAGGCGAAAATAATTGATAACCTTGCCGATGCCGGTGCCCGGATAATTCTTACCGACGTAGTCTATTCTGATCTGGGCAAGGTTAATCCCGAAGGTGATGCCAGACTGGCATTTGCCATCGAGAACGCGGGCTCGGTGATACTCCCGGTTCTGACTGAAAATACCGGTACTAATCCCGACGGTGAATTACTTCCAATTCCCTCTATTCTTCGCGCAGCAAAAGATCTGGGGCATGTGCACATGCCGATTGACTCGGACGGCATAGTGCGGCGGGTTTATCTAAAGGCCGGTGCTCCCAATCCGCATTGGTCTGTGCTTGCGCTCGCGGCTATGGAAAGTCAGGGAACAGCGCCGGATAAGCTACCAGGTGCGAGAATTGATAACACGGGTTCGGTACAAAAGTGGGTATCTGACTACGAAGTCCTGATCCCGTTTCATGGCCCCAAGGGCACTTTTAATACGGTGTCTGCCATCGATGTGTTGAATGGGGCGTTTGATCCTGAAGTGTTCAACGACAGCGTGGTGTTTTTCGGGTTTACAGCGACAGGCTTGGGGGACGCGGTCCCGACTCCAATTTTTGGCCCGCTTGATCAACTTATTCCCGGTGTAGAGGTCCATGCAAATATATACAGTGCACTTCAGTCTGGAAGAATGGTTGGTCAGGTGGGTCCGGTGCTCGCCTATTTTATGGTCGCGCTTTCTATCGCCCTGCTGCTCGCGGTTTATTCAAAGTTAAGGCCACGCTGGGGTTTTCTGAATACGGTATTACTGGCGCTGTTTCCGGTGTTTGTAAGTTTCTGTTTGTATCGTTTTGCCAATATCTGGTTCGCACCCTTGTTGGCATCGTTACCTATTCTGCTTGCGTTTCCCTTATGGACCTGGCACCGGCTTGAATTTGCAACCAGATTCCTGCGTACGGAAACGAATAAGCTGGCTATCTACGATGATGATCTCGATGTCATTGCCGAGAATCCGTTAGCCGATCTTTTTGAGCAGGCAAAGACTCATCTGGATTTGAAATCCTGGTTTGTGCTTTCCAACGGTAAGCTCAGTAGCAGTCAGGCCTTCTCCACGAGTGAACTGGAAAAAATCAACTCCGTGCAATGGACCGAGCACAATGGAATGTGGGTTAAAAACTATGCATCCAAAAAGCCGTTAATAGTCGGTTATCAATTTGACAATGAATCGACGGGCTCCAAATTTGGTTCATTCCTCGACAGTACCGCGCGTGTTCAAAGGTTAGTTGAGAAACCTGTTGTCGGCGGCACCCTTGAGAGTTTGCAAACTGACGCAGACAGGCTGAGCAAGCAGAACCAACGCATGTTGCAGCTGAGAGTGCTCAATGACAACATCTTTCACGGTAGTCCAGCAGGGTTGATTGTATGGAATGCGATTGGCGAACAGCTGCGTTACAACCAGCTTGCAGAGGAAATGTTTGCCCACATTGATCTATCCGATACCACTGTTCATAACTTTTTTGTCAGTATTGGTAAAGACCCGATGCAGATCGATAGAGAAGCTTTTAATGACATTATGTTACGTGGGCATAACCTGCAGCTTAATTTTGTTCACGGTGAGGTGGAGCTGGTTATCGATTTCAACGTGCTGGGTGATGATCTTTCTGAGCGTTTGATCGTTGCGAGTGCCGTGGATCTGAGTGAGATCAGAAG
>CAZQKJ010000402.1:0-3970 GCA_964593315.1 uncultured Granulosicoccaceae bacterium | reverse complement strand
AAATCCTGCAGAAAGAAAAAATTGATTTTGAAATTCGTGAGTATGAAAGCGATGATTATTATTGCTGCTCGGGCAGGTCTTGAGTGAGTGCGACTGGAACAGTGCAGGTAGTAGCGCTACTTGCAGGTTTGATGTTGCCTTTGCTATTGCCCAAGTCGCATGCACAGGCAGAGAACAGCGTTTGGTATTCACAGTCAGCAGCTGTAGATAACCATACTGACTTTTTTAGTGAGCCGGAAACAGGCGTCGTTAATGGTAGTCAGGTATCGGAGGGCTACTATCCGCAGCTCACGGCACTGCTTTCCGGTCGCAAGGCATCAATCCGTGTTAACCAGATTCAGGCGCAGGGTTTATTCTTCAGCCATGGTCTGCACGGTGCTTTTCAAGGTGAAGCCGTCGAGTGCGGTCTTGGCACTCACATTTGTCAGAATGCTGCGGGGAAGGTGTGTTCCATTGTGCTTGCTCCTGCTTTTGTAAGCGATAGTTTGCCACCGGCTCTGCAGCTTGAGCGCTGTAGTTTGGGTGGTGGTATCGCGGCGATTTTCCGTTCGGTAAGTGGCGTTATTTCACGCGCTGACATGTTTGAAGGAACGCCTTCTATCCCTGCAGTTTTTGTATCAGACCAGGTAACCTGGTTACTGCTGACTGAATCGCTTGCAACCGGATCGGTACAGTTAGAGGTAGAGCCCATTGTGGCGGAATCCATACTATGCGGTGGCACCTACCTTGGTAATCGTTGGGTGCTGACGGCCGCGCATTGCGTTCTGGAGCAGACGCCACATGGCCTTCAGCCAGTGCAACCCTGGGAGATTCAGGCGAGTGTTGGAGCACATGATCTGTCTGAAGATCAGCATCTTGCACAATCGGTGGTTGAGATTGTCACTCCCGGTATTGCGCGGCAGGGTACCGGTTTGCAGGGTGATATTGCTCTGTTGAGGCTTGAATCGATCCCTGACAACTTCAGTGAACCGCAGGCGAGGTCAGAATCGTTCGGCGATTTTCAGTCTGCTGTGGAACAGCAACCTGTGATAAGTATCGCGGCTTCGAGTACTGTCGAGCAATTGAGCTTTCATTCTTCCAGTGCAACAGCACTCGGTTGGGGAAGCACCGAAGTCAGACAGACGAATGAGCAACCCCCGTTTGGTCTTTCAACTTCCAGCACTCCTCTGGCTGCATCATTAACACTGGTTCCGGTTGATCAGTGTGTATCGCTGTGGAGTGAATTTTTATCCGCTAACAGTCTAGCCGGTTACGGCATTGGTGTGGATGACTCGCATCTTTGTGCATGGGAGCCAGTGGCTTTGCGTGATACTTGTCAGGGCGACAGCGGCGGACCTTTATTTATCACATCGGATATGCAACACGAGTTGGCCGGAATTACCAGTTTTGGGCTGGGGTGTGGCAGTAATGACGGTGTTCCCGCTGTGTATACCCGCGTCGGTGCCTATCTGGACTGGATTGAGAGCACCACTGGACTGGATTTTTCAAGGCATGTGGATTTATCCCGCAATACCGAAGTGCTGCCAGTGGTTACTGTATCTGCGCTGAGGGATATGGGATCGGCAGGCGGGGGTACATTGGGATGGTGGTTGTTGCTTCCCATTGCAGGATTACTGTTTGGCGTATCAGTAAACGGTACCCGCCGATACTGATGGTTTTCAGGAAAACTGAAGCTTGTAAATTGTATGCTTAACCGGGCAACGGATTCTCACCAGGTGCCACTCGGTTACCTTCTGGAAAGTAGTCGATGACCTCGGCGATTCATTGCAAGCTTCAGTTTGCGTTGTATCACAGTGAAGTAAGTGGTTTCCGTTAGTTTCCGGTATACTCTGCAGGTGCAACATTACTTCAAGGCATGGATATGATCAAAAGACTTTCTGCGGTTTTAACTGTGCTCACGGTGGTGGCGCTCAGCGGTTGTGGATTTAAGTCTGATTTGTCTCTTCCGGACTCCGATACCGATGAACTATTTAAGCCCGATGCTCCGCCGGCGGTTCGGGTTGAAGATCTGCCTGCCATATCCGATGTGGTAGCTGGATCCAACTCATCGCCGGATGGCGAAGGTGTCGTCGTGTCCACAGACGCTATCCTTGCGGAAGATATCATGCTGGATAAAGTGACAAGCGAAGCGGTGGATGGTCTTATCCTCGTCAATCCCGATGATGCAACGGACGATGGCGCTATCACTGATGAATCTTCAACCGATGGATCAGATGGCGTAGTGGTAGACTTCTCGGACCTGACAGACGAGTTAGAGTCTAATCGTTAGGCACGGCTTTCAAGCTATCCGTATATTTCCGTTTACGCTCTGAATCTTCCGGTGGATATTGACGCTGAATTCAGAGTGCCTTGAAACAAAAAAGAACGGTCACATCACAGCTCGGCTAGAATACTCTCATTTTTTTCGATCATAATGATGAAGTGGGCTCATGAGTCATGTGCGGCGTCTTGAAGGCGAGCTGAAAATAGAGGATGTTGCCTGTGCGGAGCTGGCAGCAAAATACGGTACACCTTTATATACCTATTCACGCGCTTCAATAGAAAGCGCGTGGCACGCGTTTGATAAAGCGCTTGGCGCCCGACCTCATCTAATCTGTTACGCGCTAAAAGCCAACTCGAATCTCGGCGTATTGAATCTGCTTGGTCGTTTGGGATCGGGTTTTGATATTGTCTCGGTCGGTGAGCTGGCACGTGTTCGAGCTGCTGGTTGTGATTTATCCAAAGTGGTTTTTTCCGGTGTAGGGAAGTCATCGGATGAGATGGCAACCGCGCTTGAAGCGGGTATCAAGTGTTTTAACGTTGAATCAGTGGCAGAGATTGATGTTCTGGCACAAGTCGCCAGGACGCATGGCGCAACGGCTCCGGTTTCAGTTCGTATTAACCCGGATGTTGATGCTGGTACCCATCCGTATATCTCTACCGGGTTAAAAGAGAACAAGTTTGGTATAGATGCAGATGTGGCACTTGATGCTTACAAGAAAATTTCTGACACCAGCCATTTAGAAGTTGTGGGTATGGATTGCCACATCGGTTCGCAATTAACAGACATCGCGCCGTATCAAGATGCTCTGAGAAGATTGTTATTGCTATGTGATTCATTACAGCAACAAGAAATAGCGATCAAACATCTTGATCTGGGAGGTGGGCAGGGTATTCGTTACCGCGATGAAAACCCGATAGATCTTGGTGATTGGGCGCAGGCCATGAATGAAGTACTTGGTGATCGTGAAGTGGAGATTATTGTCGAACCCGGACGTAGCATTGTTGGCAATGCCGGTGTTCTGTTGACCAGCGTGCGTTACTTAAAACATACGTCAGAGAAAAATTTTGCGATCGTCGATGCCGCTATGAATGATCTGATTCGTCCGGCACTCTACAGTGCATGGCAGGATATAGTACCGGTAAAAGAAAGGGTGGCTGCAGGAAAGTCATACGACATCGTCGGTCCGATATGCGAATCCGGTGATTTTCTGGGTAAAGATCGGGTGTTATCACTTGAACAGAATGATCTGCTCGCAGTTTTATCAGCAGGTGCTTACTGTTTTGTGATGAGCTCTAACTATAACTCCAGACCACGTGCAGCAGAAGTAATTGTAGACGGCTCACAGTCGCATCTGGTTCGCGAGCGTGAGTCACTCGAGTCGTTGTTTGAGTCTGAAAGTATTTTACCCTAGCCGTATGGGCCAGGTCAGTCAGAAACAGTAATCAGCGTTGATAAACTCTCTATAGAAAGCTGCAGCAATGTGATTTGCGCCTGCATTATTAGGGTGTATTCCATCATCAAACATCATGTCAGATGTGTAGCCCGACCTTACATCAACCAGCACAACGCCCGGGATTGCAAGTTGAGTAACATAGGCGTTGATGAGATCTCCAAGTTCTTCTATATGCGCATCAGTTCCAGGCAGATAGGATGAAGCATAAGTCGGGATGAGGTTGGCTACCAGCACATCTGCACCTCTGTTAATAC
>CAZQKJ010000401.1:0-3975 GCA_964593315.1 uncultured Granulosicoccaceae bacterium | reverse complement strand
GATCGAGTGACCTGTTTAGCGTTATTGACTCTGGAAGCCGAATCCTCATGAATAACCCGGGCTAGTCTGGATCAACTATGGAATTCTCAACACTTTTTGTTGTCTTGATATTTCGGATCTTTGTGGCCGAGCCATTTAGCATTCCATCAAAATCGATGTATCCAACCCTTGATGTTGGGGACTATATTATTGTGTCTAAGCTTGGCTATGGAAACTATGATTTGTTCGGGCTGGATATCACCAATACCCGTATGATCAGGCACGTGGAACGAGGCGACGTCATGGTTTTCGAATACCCGCGGCAACCGGAACTCGACTTCATCAAAAGAGTGGTGGGTATCCCCGGAGACCAGATCCTTATGCAAGGGCATTCGCTTCGTGTTAATGGTGTGGAAGTAACCCGCGAAACAGAATCGACCAAAGAAAACATCAGCATACTTCGCGAACACCTGGACACATCAAGCTATCAGATTGCTCTGAACATTGATAGGTCACATTCAAACGAGGAATTTAACTTAACCGTACCAGCTGATGCGTATTTTGTTCTGGGTGACAACCGCAACAATTCAAATGACAGCAGATACTGGGGCTTTGTGCCGGCGGAAAATATGATCGGCAAGTTAGTCTACAAACTGTCCGGCACACCGTAACCCGATCTCGCCCACTACCGCAGAGATTCAGCAAAAATTCCGGCAAAAACGGGCGAAAGATTAAGACTCTTTAATATCATTGTAAGTCTGGATTCAGTTTATTTGGTTAGAATCGAAAAGAAACAGCCGATAAAAATAATAACATCATGCCTCTACCCTCTGCGAGCTTTGGCACAACCGAATATTTCTTCCGTGCAAATAAAAACCTTTTGCACATCACCTTGCTGCTTATAGCTGCACTGCTGGTTAACTCTTGCGGGCTACTGACTGAAGTTCCCGAAAACAGTGATCAGGAACCTGAAGATTTCAAAGCGTTTCTGGCTAATAGCTCCGCCAGAAATGATTACGATGACCTGGTCTACTTTCTGGCGTCTCATGACGTTCATGAAATTGTGCCTATCTGGCAGCTGTTGCAGCAGGGCACTGACTGGAGAAATCATGGTTTATCAAAATTCGCAGTCCCGCCACGCGAAACATGGAACAGCATGGTCAACACGCTGGTTTTTCTGAAGTACGACCTGGTCCCGTATATAGGGCCGGTTGAGGTGCTGTCAGGCTTCCGCACTCCTACCTATAACAGAGTGGCAGGTGGCGCCAGAAAAAGCCGGCACATGTCTTTCTCTGCACTGGACTTGAAACCAGTAGACGATATCAATCGCAGCCGACTGCATGAAATTCTAAAAAACAGATGGGAAAATTTCGGAGACACCTACAATCTCGGCCTCGGCTTATACAGCGGTCGACGATTCCACATTGATACCGGTGGTTACCGCCAGTGGTAAAGGTATAACACACAAACAGGTGGTGCCGATTGACGGTCGATCGTGGCCACACAGTATCGCTTGCAGTTGTAAGGTCAGTAAACCAACACGCCTGCCTCTTTCAAAGAACTCTGATCCGGCATCCACAGTTGTGAGTTATCCGCAGTGAAAATATGTTGGATAAAATCATCAGATAAACCACGTTCTGCAAAAAATTTCCGATCCTTTTCCAACTCTTCTTTCATATCGATCAGATTAACTTCACCGGCTGCTTCAAGCTTATACATATGAAAACCTAGCTTCGCAGTTTCTGCCATGGTGCGTTTTTCTCCAGCTACAAACGCCACGGTACAAGCTGAAAAGCAGTGGGTTGCGACGTGAGTGTTCAAATTGAGCTCCATAATCTTCAAGGCCATAGCCCGTGCGACGAACACATAACCACCAGTGCTACCCAATCGAACATTTTTTACATCCGGATTATCTGCTAGCGTTCTTTCAAAAGCACCAAACAACTCCCAGTCAAAGTTACCGTCTACCCTGATGACGTTCTCGCTACTGAGCACGGGTAACATTGGAGTCTTTATTGAATAACGCTCGGCACGTTGCTTAGAGGACAGCCCATCCGCCACCTGCACAAAAGTCAGTACCGCCAAAACCGCTACAATGAAATAGGTAGTCAAAACTTCAAGTACAGAACCACCACGTCTGGGCAGGCGCTCAGCCAAACGCGACGTTCCCACAACCTGCCATATAAAAACACCCACACTCGCAGCCAACCACACACTGAGAAAATCGGGTGGTACCATTTCCTGCAGCCAGCCAATTAACAACCGCAGGGTCAGTGCAGTGAATAAAATAGTTGGCAACAACGCACCACGACCACGCCAATGTGTGAGCAGAGGGTTGGGAAACCGCACCTCACGTGCATAAATACTCTGGGCAAATTTTCTTCTTAAAAACATAGGCGTTAGTGTTTACCACTCGAAATTACCGGCCAGGTATCGCTCAGCCTGTAACCCGTGGGCCATGGATCCGATGGATCAAGAAAATGCTGATGAGTGCCGGTGATATACGCACACCCGGAAATAGATGGAACTATGGCGGGTAGCTCACCGACCACAGTATCCCGCTCAACGCTGCAGTCGAATGTTGACTCAACAATCGACACACCGCGAAAAGTTTCGCCCACCTCGATTTCACCGCGCGCTCGAAGCACAGCCAATCTGGCAGAGCACCCGGTACCGCAAGGAGAACGATCAATCTTGCCGGGCATTATAACCACTGCATTTTTTCCATGCTTCACTCCGGATGCGGTAAAAATCGGTGTTGTGAACTGGCAGAAGGAAATATGCGACCAATCCGGATTTTCGGGATGATTAAATCCCAACTGCTCATTGGCAGCTCCCACTATAGCGACGCCTTTTTCACAAATGCTGCGCGCCTCATCCTGGCTGAGAGAAAACCCGCAGTCTGATGCGTCAACGATAACAAAACTATCACCTCCATAGGCAATGTCTACTTTCAGGCTTCCGATGCCGGGAACTTCAAGACTGGCATCGAGAGCAGTAACAAAGCCTGGCACATTCGCGAGCTTTACAGCAGTCACCTTACCGCCGCTGCAGCACGCCTCCACTTCAATGAGTCCGCCGGGTGCCTCAAGCGTCAAATGCGTCTTGGGCTCTCGCATTGGAAGTATTCCGGTTTCAAGCAACACAGTGGCAACACACATGGCGTTTGAACCAGACATCGGTGGTGTATCAGCAGGCTCCATGATAATCCACGCTGCATCTGCACGCGAATCCTTTGGCGGCACCAGCAGATTGACATGCCTGAACACACCACCCCGAGGTTCGTTGAGCATAAACTGCCGAAGGGTATCGTCTTTGGCAATCCACCTCGATTGCTCCCACAGAGTATCACCTGGTGGAACACTGACTCCGCCGACAATAACATCGCCGACTTCACCTTCCGCGTGGCAACTTACGGTATGAACTATACGGCTCGTATTCATAACTACTGTTTAATTGATTTGCCAGTCAGTGTGCCACGCTATTCACTAATACGGAAGCCATTGAATCGACCCGCTTTTTCGATGCCATGAATAGCCGAAGCTTCGGTCACCTCAAAGTACAAAGCACCTGGTTCAACCTTGTAATTCTTCACCAGACCGATTGTCCGAGTCAGACTGGTTTTATCACTAGCGTATTGCACGATACGTTAACCGAAAGCGCAGCTGGAACACTGAAGTCGCAACATTTCTCAAGCCCTGTATTGAGTCATTTGGGAACGCATCGTTCAGCAACGCCAGCTTAGCTATTTCATCCTTTTGATAAAAACCAGACACACACTTCCCGGAGTTAAAGCGCACGTGATTCCTATCCGCCATCCTGATGGTGTTACTGCCGGCATCTGCTGGCGATAGCCGATTCGACCCAACAGTAAAAGTGGCGTCGAGCTCTACAAATCCGGCACTGGCATCAATTGCAAATAGTCTTTGCATCTCACAACAGGCTTAACCCTGCTTGTACCCGAACCAGCGCAGTCTCAATAACCCTCTCACCAGA
>CAZQKJ010000400.1:0-3979 GCA_964593315.1 uncultured Granulosicoccaceae bacterium | reverse complement strand
GAACCGTTCTTTGATCCGGATTCCAATACAATTAGCTATGTTGTCACGGACCCGGACACAAACGCCTGTGCAGTTATCGATTCAGTGCTCGACTTCGATTACGCAGCCGGTCGCACCACCTTTGATAATGCTGACAAGCAAATTGAATACATCAGGAAAAATAAACTGGAGCTCGAGTGGATTATTGAGTCACACGTGCATGCAGATCACCTTTCCGCCGCACCTTATCTACAGGAAAAGCTCGGTGGTAAAACCGGTATCAGCAAAGAGATCACGCGCGTGCAGGACGAGTTTGGCAAAATATTCAACGAGGGCACATCATTTCAGCGCGATGGCTCTCAGTTCGATGCGCTCTTTACCGACGGCGACACCTACCAGATCGGCAATCTCAACGCTTTTGTTATCAGCACTCCTGGACATACTCCGGCCTGCATGGTGCATGTTATTGGCAACGCTGCGTTTACCGGAGACACTTTGTTTATGCCCGACGGCGGTTCCGCCAGAGCAGACTTCCCCGGGGGCGATGCAGAAACTCTGTACCACTCCATTCAAAAAGTACTGTCGCTGCCAGACGCCATGCGCCTGTTCATCTGCCATGACTATGGCCCGAATGGACGTGAAATCGCATGGGAAACCACCGTCAGTGAACAACGTAACAACAACATTCATGTTGGCGCAGGCAGCAGCAAAGAGTCTTTTGTCAAACTCAGAACAGAACGCGATAAACAGCTCGCTATGCCAAAGTTAATTATTCCGGCATTGCAGGTCAATATGCGCGCCGGTGAGTTACCGACAGACGATGATGGCAATCCGACGCTCAAAGTACCTGTCAATGGTTTGTAAATCCACAACGGGTTCAGTGCAGTCACACCCGCCTGTTGAATTTAGCGGGAGCGCAGGAGCACATAAACCGACAACCATGAAAGAAGCAGGTACACTCACGATAAACCAACGTGGCGTGCCTAATGACTTCAAAAGAATACCCGGAATTCACCAACCCGATGGAACGCCCGCGCTATGTGGGTATCCCGACGTTCTTCAGAGCCCCATGGAAAGAAGATCTCAAGGACACAGACATAGGCATTATCGGTGTCCCTTTTGACGGAGGCGTTACCAACCGACCCGGCTCGCGCCACGGCCCCCGAGAAGTCCGAAACCAGTCAACCTTAGTTCGATTGAAAAACCAGGCTACCGGCGTTGCTCCGCACGAGCTTTGCCGGGTCGCAGATATCGGTGATGCATGGGTGCCGGCACCGTTTGAGCTCACGGCAAGTCACAGGGCAATTCAGGATACCTTTGAACGCGTTGTTGGCAATAACATCACACCGCTGGCCGTAGGTGGAGATCACTCCGTAACTCTGCCAATTTTTCGCGCCATTGCCAAAGACAGGCCGATAGGCATGATTCACATTGATGCGCACTGCGATACCGGTGACGACTACATGGGCTCAAAGTTTCACCATGGCGCGCCTTTCAGTCGTGCAGTAGAAGAAGGCTTACTCGATCCCACACGCACGATCCAGATTGGCATTCGCGGTTCGGTTAATGATCTTGATTTATGGAAGTTCAGTCATGACAGTGGTATGCGGGTGATGTACATGGACGAATTTCATCGAACAGGCATCGATAAGACTTTGCAGGAAGCCAGGCGAATAGTCGGTGACGGACCGGTCTATATCAGTTTTGATATTGACAGCCTTGACCCCGCCTTCGCACCGGGTACAGGCACCCCGGAAATATGCGGTCTTACCTCTCTTGAAGCACAATTGCTGATTCGAGGTTGTAGCGGATTGAATATCGTTGGAGCTGATATGGTTGAAGTCGCGCCTTCATTTGACCCTTCCGGGTCTACAGCCATGGTAGGTGCAAATATTTTGTTTGAGCTACTTTGTGTTACCGCAGAATCGGTCGCATCCCGAAAATAATTTCACTACACAAACTTCAAAACGTCACCATCGATGCCTATTGCCATAAGTCTCTTTCCGAACAAAGCGATAAAAGGCAAACAAACATCTTGTTACTCGCCCTGCAATGCAAATGCATGAATATTGGCGGAATCAACACCAATGGTGACCGTTTCTCCGACCGATAGCACCTGCATACTTTCATCCAACACAGTCAGTACATTGTCAGCGACAGCAACTCTCAACTGGTTATGCGCACCGGTCGGCTCAATCTGCCTGACAACTCCAGCCAAAGTATTTTCACTGTAGCTATCTACGCTTAGTGACAGGTGCTCTGGCCGCAAACCAACTTTAACAGGCCCGTCTTCAAGCGCCGTATCAAAACCGCTTACTGTTATCGTGCTCCCGTCACTCAACTGGAACGTTCTATTGGTTTCAGTGGAGCTCATGGTACATTGAATAAAGTTCATCGAGGGAGAACCCATAAACCCTGCTACAAACTCATTGCAAGGGTTATTGTATATTTCCATCGGTGAGCCTACCTGCTGAATCACACCTGTATTCATTAATACAATTCTATCAGCCAGTGCCATGGCTTCATTTTGATCATGAGTCACGTACAATGAAGTCGCACTTAAGGACTGATGCAAATGTTTGATTTCTTCACGCATTTGAATGCGTAATATCGCATCAAGATTAGACAAGGGTTCATCGAACAAAAAAACATCAGGATCTCGCACCAGAGCACGCCCATCGCCACACGTTGTCGCTGACCACCGGATAACTGCGATAGCTTGCGTTGCAGCAACTCACCTATATCAAGGATCTGTGCGGCCCTGGCCACACGCTGTTTAATATCTGCTTTGCTAAGCCCTGAAATACGTAAGTTAAAGCCAATGTTTCAGCTACCGTCATGTGTGGATACAAGGCATACGACTGAAATACCATGGCAACATTGCGCTCGCGCGGCGTCAGATTATTCACCCAGTGGTCATCCATGAGAATATCGCCGGATGTCGGATCATCGAGGCCTGCTATTAAGCACAACAGTGTCGATTTACCGCAGCCAGATGGCCCGACAAGAACTACAAATTCACCATCCGCGATCGAGAGATCCAGATTAATCAGTACTTCGATTTCCCCGAATGATTTACATAGTTTGGTGAGTGTAATCGATGCCATAGTACTAACTCAGCTGATCAATCGCCATCACGATGCAAAGCCGCCAACTCCTTATACCAATAGCCGCTCTTTTTGATAGTGCGTTTTTGTGTCACGTAATCTACATGCACAATACCAAACAACATGTTGTATCCCTCCGCCCACTCGAAGTTATCCATCAGACTCCAGGCAAAATAACCTTTAATCGGAATATTTTCATCAAGAGCATCCGCGACCACACTAAGATGTGAATGAAGATAATCAAGACGTGGCTGATCATCTACTTCATCATCTTCTCCTACGCCCATGTTGTAACACGCACCGTTCTCGGTAATGTAACACGGCGGTAGATTGGTATATCGGTCATAGACCATTCGCAACAAATGCGACAGTCCTTCAGCCTTTATTTCCCAGCCAATATCTGTGCGTTCACCGCTGTCGGTAGAATCGACTTTCTCCACAGCAGGAAAAACATCATCTGTCAGGGTGCTATCTACAACTGTCTCTGGACAATAGTAGTTAAAACCCCACCAATCCAGTGGTTGATTGATGACTGCCATATCGCCAGCTTGAACTTTCAGATGATGACCGAGTGCTTCGTTGAAATCGTTATCATAGGCTCCACTGAATATCGGACCAAAAAACACACCATTGTTAAACTGGAATGCTCGTTCAGCAGCAGCAACGTCAGCAGCACTGTCACTACCAGGGTAGATTGAAACAGCGTTTAAAACCGTACCCACAGGCATGTCACTACGCTCAGCGCGTGCTGCCTGCACTCCCAACCCATGGGCCAGATTGGTCACGTGAGCTGCTGCCAGAGCGGCCTCCAGACACTGCTCACCCGGCGCGTGCTTACCAGCCAGATGACCAAGATAGACAGAGCACCAAGGCTCATTAAAGGTGGCCAGGGC
>CAZQKJ010000399.1:0-3980 GCA_964593315.1 uncultured Granulosicoccaceae bacterium | reverse complement strand
TGCTCAAACTTGGCCGGCTGCTTACCTTCTTCTACCAGCTTGCGGTTGGCTTCTTTCACATCTGCATACTCAACCTGCTCTTTGGCGAGGAATTTCGAGTCACCAGACTCAGTGATATCTACCTTGCGCAGCATCTGGCGAACAATCACCTCGATGTGCTTATCGTTGATTTTTACACCCTGCAATCGGTAGACGTCCTGAATCTCTTTCACCAGGTAGGCGGTCAAAGGCTCAATACCCAACAGTCGCAAGATATCCTGCGGATTTGGCTCACCATCGGCGATCATCTCACCACATTCCACCTGTTCACCTTCAAACACGTTGATGTGTCGCCACTTTGGAATGAGTTCTTCGTGGTGCTCGGCATTCGGGCCGGTAATCACCAGACGCTGTTTACCTTTGGTCTCTTTACCGAAACTGACCGTACCGGTTCGCTCGGCAAGTATCGCAGGCTCTTTTGGCTTACGCGCTTCGAACAAGTCAGCAACTCGAGGCAGACCACCAGTGATGTCGCGGTTTTTAGCGGATTCCTGAGGAATCCTCGCAACTACATCACCAACCTTAACTTCTTCTTCGTCGTTGAGACTGATTGTTGCACCACCAGGCAGCAGGTAGTTAGCCGGAATGCTTGTACCTGCGTAGCATAGCTCTTCACCTTTGGCGTCTACCAATCGCACCATCGGTCGAAGATCTTTTGCACTGCCCATTGATCGCTGATTAGGATCTGTCACCACAGTGGCCGAAACCCCTGTCAGGTCATCCGTTTCTGTGTTGACGGTTACACCGTCTACAAAGTCAGAGAACTTGGCAATACCCGCCACCTCGGTGATGATCGGATGCATGTGCGGATCCCACACAGCGATTGTCTGCCCTGGTGTCACTGTGGCACCGTCTTCAGACTTGATCACCGCACCGTAAGGTACTTTATAGCGCTCACGTTCACGACCACTCTCATCGACAAGGCCAATCTCACCGGAACGCGACACGACAACCAGTTCACCACTGGTGTTAGTCACATGCTTAAGATTATGCAAGCGGATAGAACCACCGGCTTTCACTTCAACCGAGCTTGCCGCGGCGGCTCGACTTGCCGCACCACCAATGTGGAAGGTACGCATAGTCAGCTGGGTGCCAGGTTCACCAATTGATTGTGCCGCCATAACACCGACCGACTCGCCGTTGTTAATCATATGGCCGCGTGCGAGGTCTCGCCCGTAACACATGGAACACACGCCAAAGCTTGTCTCGCAGGCAATCGCCGAACGCACGACCACTTCATCAACACTGGATTGCTCTAATAGATCAACCAGTGCTTCATCAAGCAGCACACCTTTGTCCAGCACAAGATCTTTGGACCCGGCTTTATAAACCGGCTGTGCAGTAACACGACCCAATACACGCTCACTCAGTGGCTCTACAACATCACCACCTTCAATCACAGGTGTCATCGTGATACCGGCTTCTGTTCCACAATCGAACTCCGTGACAACCAAATCCTGTGCAACGTCTACAAGGCGGCGTGTCAGATAACCGGAGTTAGCGGTTTTCAGTGCCGTATCTGCAAGACCCTTACGAGCACCGTGAGTAGAGATAAAGTACTGCAGTACGTTCAAACCTTCACGGAAGTTCGCAACAATCGGCGTCTCAATGATTGAGCCGTCCGGCTTTGCCATCAGACCACGCATACCGGCAAGCTGTCTTATCTGTGCGGCTGAACCACGTGCACCAGAGTCAGACATCATGTAGATAGAATTAAACGATGCCTGATCCTGCTCCTTGCCTTCTGCATCAGTCACTTTCTCGGCTTTGAGATTGTTCATCATGGAAGTGGCCACTTTCTCGTTGGCCTTGGACCAGATATCAACCACCTTGTTGTAGCGCTCACCTTGCGTCACAAGACCAGAAGAGTACTGCTCTTCAATCTCACGAACCTCAGCTTCAGCTGCACCGATGATATCGTGCTTGTTATCCGGGATCGCCATATCGTTGATACCAATCGAGACACCTGACCGGGTAGCAAAACGGAATCCGGTATACATCAGTTGATCAACAAAGATAACGGTGTCTTTCAAACCAACGTTGCGGTAACAAGCGTTAATCAATCGCGAAATATTTTTCTTGGTCAGGTTGCAGTTAACCAAATCGAACTCCAACCCTTCCGGCAATACTTCTGAAAGAATGGCGCGCCCAACAGTGGTATCTACCAGTCGGTGGAAAGTTGTTTTCTCACCATCTTCAAGCGTCTTGGTATCGCGTACACGGCACTTAATATTGGCACCCAGCTCAACGATTTTTTCTGCCAGTGCACGCTCTACTTCCTGCACTGAACCAAACACCATGCCCTGGCCTTTGGCACGTACATCTTCTCGTGAAATGTAGTACAAACCGAGAACGATATCCTGTGACGGTACAATAATCGGCTCGCCATTCGCAGGTGAGAGAATGTTGTTGGTAGACATCATCAGTGCACGTGATTCAAGCTGCGCTTCAATCGACAATGGCACGTGTACCGCCATTTGGTCACCATCAAAGTCAGCGTTGAACGCCGCACAAACAAGCGGGTGTAACTGAATCGCTTTACCTTCAATGAGTACCGGCTCAAATGCCTGAATACCTAAGCGGTGAAGCGTGGGTGCACGATTCAGCAACACTGGGTGCTCGCGAATAACTTCTTCGAGAATATCCCAGACTTCAGGTCCTTCACGTTCAACCATTTTCTTGGCAGCTTTTATGGTCGTTGCCATACCGCGCAGCTGCAGCTTTGAGAAGATAAACGGCTTAAACAGTTCAAGCGCCATCTTCTTGGGCAAACCGGTCTGATGCAGTCTCAGTGTTGGACCACATACAATCACTGAACGACCCGAGTAATCTACACGCTTACCGAGCAGGTTCTGACGGAAACGACCCTGCTTACCTTTAATCATATCGGCAAGAGATTTAAGCGGTCGCTTGTTGCTGCCTGTGATCGCACGGCCACGTCGACCGTTATCAAGCAATGCATCTACAGATTCCTGCAGCATGCGTTTTTCGTTTCGAACAATGATGTCTGGCGCGTTGAGTTCCAGCAGACGACGCAGTCGGTTGTTGCGGTTAATCACACGACGATAAAGATCGTTCAGATCAGAGGTCGCAAAGCGGCCACCGTCCAATGGCACCAGCGGACGTAAATCCGGTGGCAGTACCGGCAACACTGACATCACCATCCACTGTGGCTTATTACCTGACTCAACAAATGATTCAATTAGCTTTAAGCGCTTAACAAATCGCTTGAGCTTGGTTTCTGATTTGGTTGCATCAATTTCTTCGCGCAGCTTCTTTTGCTCTGCCTCAAGATTGATATCTTTAAGCAGATCATGCACTGCATCTGCACCCATACGGGCGTCGAATTCATCACCGTGCTCTTCTATTGCTTCAAGGTATTGTTCATCACTCAAAAGCTGACCGCGCTCAAGCGTGGTCATTCCTTCATCGATCACAACAAAGGCTTCAAAGTACAGGATGCGTTCAATTTCACGCAGTGTCATATCGAGCAATAAACCGATACGTGATGGCAGTGATTTAAGAAACCAGATATGTGCAACCGGACTTGCAAGCTCAATGTGACCCATGCGCTCACGACGCACGCGTGTTAGTGTTACTTCAACACCACACTTCTCACATACAACACCGCGATGCTTCAGGCGTTTGTACTTGCCACAAAGGCACTCGTAGTCTTTGACTGGCCCGAATATTTTCGCACAGAACAACCCATCGCGCTCTGGCTTGAAAGTTCGGTAGTTAATGGTCTCTGGCTTTTTAACTTCACCATATGACCACGACCGAATCATCTCCGGCGAGGTCAACCCAATACGAATTCTGTCAAAGTCTTCGTTTGGTACTTGTTGCTTGTAGTTGAACAGTAAGTCTTTCATGTTTGCTCCTGATGAGATCCGATTAGTTGTGTTTCAAATGAACCAATAACTAATGGAACCTACGTATCC
>CAZQKJ010000398.1:0-3998 GCA_964593315.1 uncultured Granulosicoccaceae bacterium | reverse complement strand
GAAAACACCCGACCCGCCAAGCTTAGAATCAACAAGCCTAATGCAGGCAGAGAAGCACCGCAGACAGACAAGACCTGAGGATCGGACTCACCAACGATCCCCATTATATACAACAAAGTTCCAGCTCCGCCCCGCTTACACCAACAAAGCGAAACAGTAGACCACTACATTAATTCGTCGGTCCGGTCATCGGTTTCACCGTAACGATGCAACGTAGGCTGCCTGAGTCCGTCATAGAGCGATTCAATATTGGCATTCACCTGCTCACCCTGTTGTGCAAAAAGTGAATTGCCGGAAAGATCACTATCCACGATAAAGGGCCCGAATTTTTCAACCTCAAACAACCACATTGCCTGCGCGATACCAAGATCATCGATCCAGAATACATCTCGAACACCTTTAACGCCACGTCCGAGCAATGCGCCAGTACCATAACCGACAGTCGTTAGATAGATTGCACCGCGAGGAGCAAAGACTGATTCATAGTCCTGCTTTGACATTCCACCTTTACCAATCACAATTTTCGTTTGCGTCAGATCGAGCCAATCGGCCATGTATTTTGAAAATCGAAAACTGGCAGTCGCGGTTACACCACCTACCGAATAAGTTCCATCATCTTGCACGGAAGCAGCAGGTGAACAATGAAAGTTAACATTGCTCAAGCGGCCAAGCCCGTCAGGCAAGGGCTTGTTATCGTTAAGCACACGATCATAAACACCTTCACGAGCGGTATACACAAGACCACTGAGAAATACGATATTACCAGGCTTAAGCTGCGCAATAGCTTCAGGCGTGACTGGCAACTGCAAATCAATCTCTTTGAGTTCGTGATCCGGCAATGATGACTTTCCTAGCTCGTCGACCATTCAACTGTCTCCCTTCTCATGTAGGGTGTAAACCACTTCGGGTCAGTTCGATATTCAATAGAACCATCCGCATGCAATCTTGCGGTAGCACGACGTGATGACAAACAAAAAGTATGGACACTAACCGGCATACCTCCGGTGTGGGTGTAGCCTACTTCTATATGACAATCCACTACCATGGATGAACCCACAAATCCCATCGGGCCCATTCCAATGCTGTTACCCATTTCCATCAGTTCGGATTCAAGCTCTGCAATCTTCGGGTCAGGATTTTTCTCACCCACTGATCGTAAACAGGCAGCCTGTTTACCCAGTTGCATACAAGTATCCTTAGAGCCACCAATACCCACACCAACAATAGCCGGCTGACAACATAAACCGCGCTTACCGAAAGAAATCATTGTATCGAGGAAAAAACGCTTGATACCGTCAATACCATCACCCGGAAACAACATACGATAATCCGTACCGAACAAACCACCCTTGTGTACTGTTGTGACATCGACCCAGTCAGCATCCGGCTCGAATGACCACTCGATTTCGGGAGCGTTAATACCTACGTTATTGTTGTGCTCAGTGCGCCACAGAGGATGTACACGATTAGGACGCAACGGTACATCAATCGTTGCACGCGCAGTCGCAGATCGCAGTGCGCGTTCAATACCGGTAAAACCACCACGCAACGGTGCCTCATCACCTATCTTCACATAATAACGAGGCAGACCTGTATCAGCACACATGGGACGACGATCTTCAGTGGCAGCTTCATAGTTATCGATCATGGTTTTGATCACATAACCGGACAACGTGTTTTGCTCCTGCTTTTGAGTGCTCTTAATACCCGCCAGATAGTCCTCAGGTATATCGATAGCGGCTTTTTTCATGATTTCGTAGCCTGCCAGCTCTATGTTACTCGTGCTGATCATAATCTTAATCCTTCATGCGTTGCTGTAGCAGGTGGCGCACCGGCGTCATCATCGATTAGTGACTCACCCGGTTTAACAATACTAAAATCCACTGGCACTGACTCGGTTACCAACGCATTTACAGTTCCGGATGTACGCACATAGCTTGTGGAGTCCAGATTACCGGTATCAGGAAAATCTTCGCGATAATGTGCGCCACGCGAATCATTGCGCGCCAGTGAAGCATCAGTAATGACCTGACTGATATCAAACAGGCTCTGCATATTCAACCAGTCATGCCAGGTAAGATTAAAAGCCCGGTTACCATCAGCAAGACCAGTATCCAGAAGTGCTGCACTGCGAGATGCCAGTTCCTTTTGCGCCACCTTCAGATCCGCCTCGTTTCTCATGATGCCAACCTTGTCCCACATAATTTGATAAAGACTATCTCGCAGTTCATTCAATCCACCGCTTGATCGGCCAAATGGCGATTCTGCTCTGGCAATACCGGCTTCTATACTGGCAGAGTGTTCGTCTTTCCACACAGGATTGGACGCAACATAGGATGCCATTGAATCTCCTGCGATAGCGCCGTACACAGTAGAGTTCGCAACCCCGTTGCCGCCTAAACGATTGGCACCATGCACACCACCGCAATCCTCACCGGCGATGAATAAACCCGGGGATGCGCTTGCGGTATCGATATCGCACTCGATACCCCCCATCATGTAATGCGCTGTCGGGACCACTTCAACTCGCCCCCCTGCCAGATCAAACCCGCAATCAGCACAGCGCTTTACCATACCCGGAAATCGCTTACTGACATTGTCGGGTCCGAGATGTCCCATCTCTATGTACACACCGCCCATGGAAGTGACATTTCCTTTACGCATTTCATCGTATATTCCGCGCGACACGATATCCCTCGTGGCACGCTCTGCATTGTCGTGGTAGTCCAGCATAAAACGCTGTCCGTCGCCATTAAGCAGATACCCGCCCGCACCGCGCAAGCCTTCTTCCAGTACGGTACCGGTCATACGGGTATCTCTTCCACCGAGCAGGCCGGTTGGATGAAACTGCACCATTTCCATATCCCGCAGCGCTAAACCGTAGCGCTGCGCCATGGCAAGTCCATCACAGGACTTATCACCTGAAGGCGTGTGATATAAGTACATTGAAGGCCCGGCACCGGTTGCAAGCAATACCGCCCGCGCTTTCACAAACCGATAACTTCCCGTACGAATATCGATTAACAGGACACCAGCAATACCGGATCCGTCAGATGCCGGTATCAACTCAATCGCCCGATGTTCTTCAAGACGATGCACATTGAGCGCGTTAACCTGTTCCATTAACCGGTTAATAATTTCAATACCGGTTAGATCACCCTTGTGTACCGTGCGATCAAAGCTTTGTCCGGCAAAAGCTTTTTGATGTAGTGAACCGTCTTCATTGCGATCAAAGAAACAACCCAGCTCGTTTTCAAGCTCCCGAATACGCTCCACCGCTTTCACGCATAACTCCCAGGCCATATCCTGCCTGGGCAACCACTTGCCACCAACAATAGTATCCATAAAGTGGCGTTCAACCGAATCTCCACTGGCAACAGCGACGTTGTATCCACCCTGCACCATGCGAGTGCAACCAGACTTCCCCAACAGACCTTTAACGGCAATAGTGACATCAAGATCAGAATTAGCTTGCATAGCATGCAAGGCTGCAAACAGTCCGGCACCACCAGCGCCAAGGATCAATATGTCAGTCTGAAGCGTTTCACATTCGCGAGACACTATACCTCCTCATTCTGTATCGGATTGGGTTGCTAATATTAACCGCATCACCAGTCGCTATAACTGCACAAGAAACACGACCCCTATTAACAGGGCAACTATCGCCGAGGGTAGTATCCAGCTAACACGTCCATCAGCGGGACTCGGCCAGTCGGTCATCTCCAACATCAATACCCGAAAGCCGAACAGGAGGTGCAGACTAAGCAGCACCACTAGCCCCCACTCTGCGGCCTTTACCAGGGGCAATTCGGCCAAAGTTAAAAAACGGTCCATCTGCTCTGCCCCCTCAAGCGCGAGGCCGAGTACTAAAAAATGGATCGGCAGAAATAACGCGAGTAACAACCCTGAAACCCGATGCCCGACAAAAGCCAGATAGCCCTTGTGAGTTCGCATACCTCGCCGGCTACCGGCACGGCTTGTGGGGGATGACTTCATAG
>CAZQKJ010000397.1:0-4003 GCA_964593315.1 uncultured Granulosicoccaceae bacterium | reverse complement strand
GTTTTATACCGACCCTGATACCGGTGCAATGGTGTTTGAATGTGTTAACCGTGGCAAACAAACAAGCAGCTCTACAAAATACGCACGTTCCGAATTACGTGAAATGCTGCGCGGCACAAATACCAGCATCGGCACCAAATCTCTGGGTAATAACTGGGTTATTTCCACAGCTTCTTCATCTGATCAACAGGCAGCCGGCGGCGTTGATGGAAACATGAAAGTAACGGTTGCAGTTGATGCAGTTTCAACCACCTACTCTGATGGAAACGACTTCATGCTGGGTCGCGTAATTGTCGGTCAAATCCACGGATCTAATGATGAGCCCTTCAAGATATTTTATCGAAAGCTTCCAGGTAACTCCAAAGGTTCGGTATATTTTAGCTACGAGGATTCAAAGATAGAGAACTACTATGAGCTCTTCGGTAGTCGGGACACTGACGCCAGCAACCCTGCTGATGGCATTGCACTGGGTGAAAAGTGGTCCTATGAGGTAGATGTTAGAGGTCGCGAAATGGTGGTTACGGTTACTAAGGAAGACGGCACTTTCAAGTCAAAGTCGATTACCTGGAGCAGTGAATATAACGACGATTGGTTCTACTTTAAAGCGGGCAACTACAACCAGAACAATGGTGGTGTCAGTGGTGACTTTGCACAGGTATCCGTTTTTGCACTGGACGTAACTCACGACTAACGCGCCTCGCAAGAGCCAACGCACATGTTTTATGCGATCGGGTAATTTGTTGTAATTGTCGGAATACCCCGTCTCCGGCGCTAAACCAGCCAACGGGCGAATATGTTCTCTCTATGCCACTTCAAACAATAAGGATCGGGTAAGCAAAGCCTGATTCAAAAAATTTGCCTGATTCAACATATTTGATTATGAAGCTCAATCGCCACCACCCACTCCACTGCACCTATCCACTGGACCACTCCCGGACCAACTTTTCCTAAATTTTGACTCCAGTTGTTTTTGTCTATAAAAAGGGAGTCATGAATACCCCGTTATCTGATTTACCGAATAAGGCTCAGGATGAATCGGTAAATTCCTGTCGGAGTTGTCGCTGGATTTCCGCCAGTGTGATCGCCGCTACGTTGTTGTTATTTACAACGCTCTTCGATGCCAATGCACAACCCATCGATCCACGTACCGAAGGACCACCGACTGCGGAGTTTCATTTTGCGCGGCTGGTGTACAGAAATGCCATAGGCAGTCGTCGTGCACTGCGCGGTGGTAGCGGCGCCTGGAGTACAGACTACGCTGATGCAGAACATCATTTAATGGAGGGCATTAAACGGCTAACACGTGTTGACGGGCAACAAGTTGACTACTCAGGTCAGGGCGGTCGACTAATAACGCTGCAAGACGATAGAATATTTGATTACCCGTGGTTGTATGCGGTCGAGGTTGGCCAATGGTACCTGAATGATCAGGAGGCATTGCTGTTGCGTGAATACCTGAATCGGGGTGGGTTTCTTTTAGTCGATGACTTCTGGGGTGAAAATGAGTGGGCGATATTCGTTGATTCCATGAGCCGGGTATTCCCGGATCGGCCGATTGAAAAAATGCCGAAGCATCACGAGATTCTGCATATCCACTTTGATCTTGATCAGCGCACGCAAATTCCAGGTAGAAATGGTCAGCGCCCGGGAACCAGCCCTCACTGGCGTGCGATTTTTGATGATCAGGATCGCGTCATGGTAGCCATCAACTTTAATATGGATATGGGTGACGCATGGGAGCATGCTGATGATCCATGGTACCCCCTTCCAATGACAGCTCTGGCTTATCGATTCGCTATGAACTATGTGATCTATTCAATGACACATTGAATTCCGATAGCGTAAGAACCTATGATTTCACACCAGCAACGTTGTTAGGCTTTAGTATCAAACCCTAGAACGTAGGTTTCCGGAAACGGGCTTTCGACCCCCTCCTCCAGATAGGGAGATCCATCTTTACTGATTGGAACCAACTCTTTCACTTCTGGCAGTAGCAATAGTTGCCTGACTATTTCTGGTATTTGAACTCGGCTTATCTGATTGCCCAGACAAGTATGCAAGCCGTAACCTGTGTGTAAGTAATGATATTCGGGACGATCAATTGTAAATTTACGGGGTGACGGCAACTCACGCCCATCCCTCATAGCCGATCTGGTACTGATTAATACGGTTCTCCCTGCTTTGATCTTTAAACTACGCATTGTACCACTGGCTATCTTATAGTCTTCTGAGCAATGTCGGATAACGAACGGTGTGATCGGGTCAAACCGAAGAGCCTCCCAGCAATAGGCAAACAGTAATTCGTCATCATTGTTGGCTGCATCAATGGCACCTGCGAGCATTTCCGGACGATTAAATAGTTGCTGAAGTATCTGCGCAACTGCTTGAGAAGTCGTCTCGATCCCCCCAACAAGGGTGCCCATAATATTGCTTGCAATTCGATCGTCTCCAAAACCTATCTCCTCTGGAGTTTTAAGTTTTAGCAGACGACACAGAATGTCATCCAGTGCGGGATTTTCTCTTAGCGCCTCAACTCTTTCCGGAATCCAGCTATCCAGATAGGTTTTCATCTCCAAACCCGATTGGACGTTAGCAGCATGAACACGTTCGTCCCCACTGTTGTTGTGAAACATATCGTGCTGAGTCTTAAAAGACCACCGTGCCATGGTTTCAATATCGGGCCCGGGAAACCCAAAATACTCACCAGTCAACTGCAATGGTACAAGGCGGGATACGTGCTTTACGACATCGATTTTCCCGTCTATAAGATGTGGCGCAATGGCATTTTTCGACAGCTGTTTAACCGTCTCTCGTATCCTGGGCAGATCCTCTCGCTGCATTAACGCACGCATAATGCCCTTGTCACGCTGATTTATAGTAGTGTTATCGCGGCCAAGCATGAACGGCCCGACAGAGGGATCCATCATTGGTGCGTATATCACATTGAAAACTTCCGGCCGTTCCAATGCCTCACAAACGTCATCGAAACGAGTGATAAACACAGGTCCATTGGCGCCGGGCACAGACAGATTTGGTCTGATGTTTCGTATCAAACCAAACAAAAAATCAGGCTTATTATTGATTAGATACTTACCAATATTTGCTATCGCGCTCATACTTCTACCCCTTCATTATTTTAAGACATCCAAGCCTCAGTTTATGCGACGTCATCAGAGAGCGATAAACCAATACCAGCGCATAGCCACGCAGCCACATTACTCATTCACCAGGCAATACCCTCAGCCTACTCTGGAACCCATCCTTCCTGAGTCATTCCGACAAACCCAAGCGTATCTGCATCTACAATATTGCGACTGATAATCTCTTTAAGGGAAGTACAGGAGTCTATTTGCTCTTTTCCGTAGCGACTGAATGCAGGATGATCTGATTGTCCATCATTGTTAAAAACATGTTCTGACAATAACGGGTTGGTTAATGCCTGAGTGAAAGCGTCAAGAGCCACAAAAGCCGCTATCGTTTTGGGCAATGGTGAATTCTTCATTCTATCTTCACAAAATATACCGACAAAGAAATCAATTTCATCCACATGCCGGTAGGAATTTGCAAGTTGTTCAATGACAAAATCGTCATTGCTAATTTCTTTAAAGTCCTTAACAGAGTTGAAACCCAGGTATTCGCGATAGTCATTATACGACGCCAACTCACAAATTCGACCCTGACGTATGGACTTATCTTCTATCTTGACCAGGTGTTCATTGGTATTGCGTGGGCCAATTTCACCGGCTTTTTGAGCACTTAAATCCTCAAACGATCTCTGCAGTCCATTGGCAAGCAACGGGATATTGTTCATAAAATATCCATCCCCCATTTCATAATCTTTCTCACCCCATCGAATGGTATCGGGAATTAAAGCGTGCCAGCGATACAGAAGGCTAAACTCGGTGGTTATCCAGTTCGGCTTGTTCCATCGAGCTTCCCATGCAACTGATGAATCATGGCAAGTGTCTGGATATAGAGCGTATCCTGAGTATGATCTGTCCGC
>CAZQKJ010000396.1:0-4013 GCA_964593315.1 uncultured Granulosicoccaceae bacterium | reverse complement strand
AGCTTAAGCTGCTTACGAATAACACCTTCGTCTTCAAGCAACAGAATTCTATTCATACGTGGCCATAATCATAAAAAATAGCTTCCATCATCTTACCTGACCCGAATTGATTGTAGTGTACCAGTCATACCTTATAAAAATAACTAGTGCCTGGCCTTATAAACCAATCGGTTAGCAACACGCACAGCACCCTGGATTTAGCCAACCGCAGCGTTATCGGCTGGCAACGCATCAATTGCCGGCAGCCGAATTTCAATTGAGGTGCCTGGGCTTACCGAGAGGTCTATAGAAACTTTACCCCCATGTTCATTCACAAGACTATATACCAGTGACAAACCCAGGCCGGTGCCTGCACCAACCGGCTTGGTGGTATAAAACGGTTCGAATATACGCGAATGATCTTCCGGTCTGATACCACTGCCGTAATCCCTGACCGCTAAAATGTGTACACCGGCTTCTGTTCTGGCATGAATATTAACACTGGTTCCCGCAGGCGCTACATCGCAGGCATTGTTCAAGAGATTGACAAATATCTGAACAATCTGTCTTTCACTGCCGAGCACCCACAGCGGTTCTTCAACCTTGATAGTAAACTCTATATAGCGCGCGTGTTCTGACAAGGATACAAGCTGGATAGCCTGGTGCAAACAATCATTCAGTTCAACTCGGGTGCGCTCTTCCACAACCATAGGCTCGTTGCGCGCAAACGCCAATAATGAGTGAACAATTTCATTGATACGTTTGACCTGTGAAAGTATATCCTCTGCATCTTCCTGTGCAGGCCCGCTCTCGGCCGACTGGTTTTGAGCGATACTGGCGATACCGGTCAGCGGATTCCCAATCTCATGTGCGACACCCGCAGCAAGCCGCCCGATAGATGCCAATCGCTCAGTGTGTGCAAGTTCCGACTCAAGCAGATCTATATTGGTTCTGTCTTCAACCAATATCACCTGCCCCGATGCAGGACCGGTACTCCCGACCTGGGTAGTCACCATTGCCTTGTGAAAGTTAAATGACTTGCTGCCGTTTTCGAGCTCTATTATCTGCTTAAAGTTATGGTCTTCATTGGACTCTGCAAACCGGACCAGCAAATCGCTCCATGGATCAGGCAGCTCACGCAGTTTACTTTTTCGAGCCAGTCGATCATCAATACCGGAAATGTTTTTCATTGCCTGATTCCAGATGAGAATGCCGCCGTCCGGACCAAATGAACAGACTCCCAGCGGTAACTCATGCAATACGTTGCGAAGATAACGGCGCAGTCCATCAAGCTCTCTTGTCATACCTCGCATCTGAGCGCTGGACGTTTCCAGTCGTACTTCCATGGCACGAAGGGTCTCGGTGAGAGCCAGATGTGCCGGTTGGTTTAATTCAAGGTGACCGCGCAGCGTGAGCCGTGCAACAGTTGGCCCCAACAGGCCTGACAAATTTCTCTCTAGTCTTTCATGCAACAGGCGCAAGTCAACAGTACGGATGGTGTTACTGTCCAACCCCAATTCAGTGACTGCTCTCTGCACCTCCTGCTCCGCGGCCTCCCTGCCGAGTATCTGCTCAAGCTGGCTAATGTAGTCAGATGCAGAACGCGCAATCACAAGACCTGATAAGGGACGCGCGGCATCAGACACGCAGGCTTGTGCCGCCTCACTCTCTTCACTGCTTACTTTCGTCAGAAGAGACCCGATCACGTACAGCACAGTGTTAACCGTCAGGGAACAAAAAGTCGAGATACTCCAGACATCGATACCGCTAAAGCCGAGATTGCTGGTCAAACGCTCAACACTCGCGATGGTGGCCGTGTCCGTCAATAGCGGCAATATCAATAATACAAACCAAACCAGAGCACCACCCATAAGCCCGGCTAAAAATCCGGTTTGTGTAGCCCGCGTCCAGAACAATAGTCCGATGACACCAGGCAACAGCTGGATTGCAGCCACAAAAGATATTAAACCCAGACTCGCCAGACCTTCGTGTAACTCAATCACCAGATAAAAACCATATCCCGCCGCAATGATGGCGGCAATGATAACGCGCTTACTCCAAATCAGTCGCCGGTAGAGATTGGTATCAGGGTTATTGGTAGAGATACTCACGGGCAACAGAATGTGATTTAAACACATGTATGACAGAGACAAGGTAGTGACTATCATCATCGCGCTGGCTGCTGACAAACCGCCGGTATAAATCAACAGTGCCAGCCACTTATTATCCAGTGACATGGTCATGCCCAGCACATAAAAATCCGGCGGATTAGTCAAAGCCAGGTACTTTCCTGCCCATAGAATCGGAAAGATCGGAAGATTTAATAACAACAGATACAACGGAAACATCCAGTACGCTGTATTCAAAGAGCGCGGCTTTAGAATTTCCACAAACGTCATGTGATACTGGCGTGGCAACAGGAATGCGGCACCAAAAGACAACAACAGCAGTGTACTCCACAATGACGAGCTAACAGGCTCATACATAGCCTCTAACTCAGCGGGGTTGGTTGCAAGCCACTGATGCATGGAGTTAACCCCGCCAAACACACCGTAGATTGCGAAAAGACCCGCAACCAGTAGCGCGATCAATTTCACGGCAGACTCAAACGCAATCGCCACAACCAGCCCTGAGTGTTTTTCTCTGGACGTTAAGTGCCGTGCGCCAAAAGCCACACTGAAGATAATGATTACCAGGCAAAATACTAAAGCGAGAAGATTAGGTGCGGCTTCTCTGGCCAGCACCTGGATCGAACGAGTGACTGCAGTTATCTGTAGTGATATGTAGGGCAATATGCCCATCAACATAAAGACTGTCACTACAAATCCTGTTGCACGTCCCCCGTAACGAAAAGCCAGAAGATCAGCTATTGATGAGAGCTGGTAGTCCCTGCACAGTCTTGAGATTGGCGCCAGTAAATAAGGGCCCAGCATAAACGCAGCGGTTACCCCGAGATAAATTGTTAAAAACGCCAGTCCACTATTATTTGCCAGTCCGACGCTGCCATAGAACGTCCAGGACGTAGCGTAAACCCCGAGCGATAACGCATAGACTGCGGGGTGTTCTATCAGGCGCTTTGGCAGATAACCGTTCTCACCTGCATAGGCAATCAGAAACAACACGCCCAGATAGGCGAGCGCTGCGACAAACAGTACCCAAAGCTCTAAATTCATTGTGAGTCACCACGCTGATCATCAGCTGAAGATGTATCAGATAGTGTGCTGTGGTTATCCGAGGCATCGGTATCTGGAAGACTAGTGAATCTGCTATCGGAGCTCGCTTTGGTGTCGGACGTTGCCTTACTATCAGGATTAACTTTAAAGTTATCTACTGCGACCAAAACGATCATGATTAGCCAAAACACAAATACGCTGTACCATGGCAGGTTGAGCTCGGCCCACCATCGGGTAAACGGCGAATGAAATATGAACAATGCACCAAGTACCAGCAACAATGCATGACCGGTGTAGCGGTTCACAAGCTAACCCTGCGCCATCGCGCACGTCCGGCGCCTATTCCTGTGCCTGTGCCTATTCCTGAGCCTGAGCCTGAGTCCGTGCGTTTTCCGGAGCGCTTGCCAGGGACAGTGCAACAAACAATGCGATTGTAGGTGGAAGGTATTATCATACGGAACTGATATAGCCTGGTACTCGGCTAGTATAATCGTTAATACGCCAGGCAGCCGAAAATGCTTGCTCATTGACAGTCACTGTCGCTTCCTTACCACTATTTTATCAATTGCCCTTGAACATTGACACTCGCACCGAATTCCGTTCAGGAAAATCGACTTAATTGCCAATCAGATCACCCCGAACCGAATAAAACAGAGCGGATACAGCCTACCGGAACGCTCGACACTCATAGCACCGGGAGGGTGATTATTCCGGTCCTTATAGGCGCTGATGCAAACTCAGGACCTTTATGTTTCAGACTCCAGTGTGCATACTCCTTCCCAAAGCTGATTCAAGATCAAAAAGATGCAACTGTCTCTTATACACATCTCCGAGCCCAGAGACCAGAGAGGATCTCGTATG
>CAZQKJ010000395.1:0-4049 GCA_964593315.1 uncultured Granulosicoccaceae bacterium | reverse complement strand
GCACAACCTGGCTGGTGGCCACTCGCTATCGGCTGGTGGTTTTTAATGGCGTTGGTGTTACTCGCAGGCTACCTGTTGCTCCGCGCTTTTAGTAAAGTCCGGGATAAAAAACGACGTGACAGATGGCGTCGAACTGCATTGCACGAGCATCAGCAGTTACGTCAGAAGCTTAAGGATGAGAGTGATGTGACCACTGAAAACCTGGCCGAGCTTTCTGTTTTGATGCGCCGCGTTGCGCTGGCTATCGTGCCGCGTGGTCAAGTTGCATCGATCACAGACCATCAGTGGTTATCGAGACTGGATGATATTGGCGGTACTGATGAATACAGTAAGGGGGTCGGGCAATTGCTGAGTGATCTTCCCTATGTGAAGCCACGATCATTGGGTAAACAGGATTTAAACAGTTTACTTAACCTCACCGAAGATACGATCCGCAAGGCAGATAAGTCAAAAGTGCCTGAAGCAACGCCGGGTCGCAACCGGTCACTGGTATCACGGGAGGCATCCAATGCTGCGCTTTGAATGGTGGTGGATCATCACGCTGTGGCCATTGCCGTTTTTGTTGCGATGGATATTGCCTGCGGTAAAGCAACAACAGCAAGCGGCATTACGTGTGCCTTTTTTCGAACACTTACAACGGTTTTCATCACGCAGTGCCGACACTAAACGCAATAATCTGATGTTGTTTGTGGCGGTTGTTATGTGGTGTTTACTGATACTGGCCTGTATGCGACCGCAATGGCTCGGTGAGTCTGTTGATATCCCTCTCACCGGCCGAGACTTGATGTTAGGACTTGATATATCAGGCAGTATGCGTGAGCAGGATTTTCAGGTGCGCGGGCGATCGGTTGAGCGCATGGAGGCGGCCAAAGTGGTTGCCAGTGAGTTTGTGGCTCAACGAGAAGGGGATCGCGTTGGTTTGATTTTGTTTGGCGATAACGCGCAGGTCCAGACGCCGCTAACCTATGATCTAAAAACGGTACAGCACTTTATCTCTGAATCTCTGGTCGGGCTCATCGGTTCATCGACGGCTATCGGTGATGCTATCGGACTGGCGGTAAAACGGTTGCGTGAGAGACCGGCGCAATCAAGAGTGTTTATTCTACTGACTGACGGTGCCAATACCGCCGGTGCGGTAACACCTATAGATGCTGCTAACGTTGCAAAACAATATGGCATCCGTATTCACACCATCGGTGTTGGTGCAGAAGAAGTCGTGGTGCGAGATCTTTTTGGCACTCGAGTGGTCAATCCATCCAAAGCCCTTGATGAAGAGACACTGACTGAAATAGCTGACATCACAGGCGGGCGGTATTTCAGGGCTCGTAATACTCAGGAGATGGTAAGCATTTACGATGAAATCAATTCACTGGAGCCCAGTGAGATCGATTCTTTAAAGCAGCGTCCGCTGGACGAGTTATATGTCTGGCCTTTGTCACTGGCGTTTTTGTTAAGTGGTTATCTGGCATGGCGGAACACTCGTTATGCTTGATGCCTTTGTGTTTATCAGACCCTGGTGGTTACTTGGCTTGTTGCCGGCGATGTATTTGTGCTGGCGCCTGTACCGGGGTAGTGCATCGGGCAACCAGTGGCACAGTGTGGTTGACCCTGAACTGTTAAACCATTTACTCGAGGGCGATAGTGAAGTTAAGCGAAATGGTATCTGGAGTTTCGTTGCCGTGTTTGCATGGGTGGTTTGTGTGTTGGCACTGGCCGGGCCGAGTTGGGAGCGTAAAGATGTACCAACTTATCGCAATGTCAGTGAACGCGTGCTGGTGATCGACTTATCCCGATCCATGAATGCCGAAGATATAAAACCATCTCGTCTGTCGCGTGTTAAGCAGAAGGTTGAAGATATTCTCAAACAATCCGGTGAGATTGAAAATGCCATCGTGGTTTTCGCCGCGTCACCGTTTGTTGTCGCACCATTAACCAATGACTCGGCGACGGTGCAAACCATGTTGTCTGCTCTGGAAACCAACATCATGCCGGCTCAGGGTAGTCGCATTGGCGAGGGCTTAAGAAAAGCCTTTGAGTTACTGCAAAGTGTCAGAAGTAATGATGGTCGCATAGTGCTTTTTACCGACAGTCCGGTAGATTCCGATACCCGAATAGTCACTGAAGAAATTGCCAGATCGGGGCTTAGTTTGTCTGTCATCGGCGTTGGTAGTGTTGAGGGTGCGCCCATTCCTCTACCTGGTGGTGGTTTTGTCAAAGATAGAAATGGCAATATTGTGGTGGCAAAAATTGATGAAGCTGCCTTGCGTGACCTCGCAGAGTTAGGTGGTGGCGAGTACCGTGTGATAGCGACCGATGAATCAGATATCAACGCGGTGTTGCAAGGTGTGAATCGATTCAGTGGTCACGAGAACGATGTCGACAGCCAGGGTGAGACATCACAGCAGCTGGTTGATGCAAGGCTCGATCGAGGGCCATGGTTTATGTTGCTGCTTTTGCCACTGGCAGCAGGCTTGTTCAGGCGGGGGTGGCTGTGAATCGACAACACCTGATAAGCCGCGTGGCGCTGAGTTTCGTTGTTGGCATGTCTGCTAATACTGTGTCGGCAATTGAGCTTAGTGACTTCTTCAAGCGTGCAGATCAGCGCGCCGCAGAGCTCCTGGAAAACGGTCAGGTGGATGAAGCGACTGCGCTCTTCAAAGACGAACAATGGCGTGGTGTAAGCCACTATCGATCAGGCAACTATCAGGATGCTATGGAAGCGTTTGAAGGTCTTGAGGATGCGAAGTCACTGTACAATCATGGTACTGCATCCGTACAGGCAGGAGACTACGATCAGGCGATAGCATCACTTGAAGCTGCTTCGGCACTCGCACCGGAAGATGAAAAAATACAGCAAAACCTCGAGATTGCCCGCAAGCTTAAAGAGTTGGCTGAATCACAAGCTCAGGAGCCCCCGGATAACCAGGGTGATCAGCAACAGGAAGATCAGCAGTCTGAAGAAGAGCGTGCGGAACCAGAGCAACCAGATGATCAACAAGGCGATCAGCAACAAGGTGACGAATCATCTGAAAGCGAGCCTTCCGAGTCTGACAATCAATCCTCCTCGAGCAGTGATGAGTCACAGCAGCAGGAGGGTGAACTAGACTCAAGCCAGCAAGCACCGGAATCACAGAGTGATGGTGAAGCCGATGAGCTTCGCGAGCTGATGCAGGAGCAAACACAAAACGCCGAGTCTGATGACTCGCAACAGGGTGAGCCGATTCCGGTGGATACAGAAGTCAGTGAAGATGATCAGGCCACTCAGCAATGGCTGCGACGCATACCGGATGATGCATCACAGTTATTGCGCAACAAAATCAGACTCAATCATTTAATCGAATACCCGGAAGTTAATGACATGCAGGATCCCTGGTAGTGACCACTCGCACCTACAAACCCGGCACCTATATACAATTTATTCAATTGGCCTTAGTTGTATTAATGCTTTTGTTGTTCGCGACATCTGCACTCGGTGCATCGCTTACGACAGAAGTAGATCGCGAAACGGCCATTGAAGGTGAGACTGTCGTTTTGTATATCGATGGTTCTGACCTTAGCAATATTCCGGATACCAATACGTTGTTATCGGACTTTAAAATAATTCAGTCTGGCAGGTCGAGTAGTCACTCTATGGTCAATGGAAGGGTCACCAGAGGATATCAGATACGACTTGAGCTGCAGCCCAAACGTACAGGTGCATCAACAATACCGGCTTTTACTGTAGATGGAATCAGCTCTGATCCCATTGTGGTAACGGTGGTGCCGCGTGGTACCCCGGGTGTTGAGCCGCGAGACAAAGTGTTTGCGGAGTTATCTGTAGATAATGACTCGCCCTATGTGCAGGAGCAGGTCATTTTGTCGTTAAAGATTTACGACGATGGCAATCTTGCTACTGCGGATCCAAACCTGTTGGGCAATAGTGATTTTCAAGTCGAGCCGATTCTTGCCACTGGAGAACGACTGGAAACAAGAAACGGCGTCGAGTATCGGGTGCATACAGTGCGCTACGCAATGTTTCCACAGAAAAGCGGTGAGATTGTTATCGAGCC
>CAZQKJ010000394.1:0-4056 GCA_964593315.1 uncultured Granulosicoccaceae bacterium | reverse complement strand
ATCAATGATGGCGCATGTCATTAAGGCTAAGGGATTTAAAGATAGTCGTATCAGCATACTTGACGTCAAACCCAAATTTTCAAAACAAGGGTTATTCACCGAGGGATGGAGCAGAAAATATCCAGACATTATCGAATGGATTCCACCCGAGATACACGGTGGTATCCTTGAAGTAGATGCCGGCGCGGGTATTGTAGAAACTGACATTGATACCTTTGAAGGCGCTTTAATTAATGTGATTCCAGCCATGCGTGCTGGTGCTATCGCTGTGAATTCAGGGCTCACTGATGACAGTGGGTTTTGCCCTGTGGACGGCAACTCAATGCGTTCTACTTTCGACAACAAGGTATATGTGACAGGTGATGCCTGTATTGCCGGCGCTATGCCTAAATCAGGATTCTCGGCCAATAGTCAGGCAAAGGTTGCCGTGATGAATATTCTCGGTGACTTGCTTGGTACCAAAGTTACTGCCGCAAGCTTTGCCAATGTGTGTTGGAGTCTTATATCAACTAACAATGGTGTGAAAGTAGGTGCACAGTACTCAGCCAATGCCAGGGGAGAGATAGTGGCAGATTCTACATTTATCAGTCAGCTCGGTGAGGACGACACAATACGTCAGACGACGTATCAGGAATCCATCGGTTGGTATGATTCAATTATCACAGACATGCTTGGTTGAATGGTGTGAGAAAGCACTTGTTCCATCTACCAACTGGCACGATTTACCTTGACGGAAATTCACTGGGCCCGATGCCACTGGCGGCTGCAGACCGAGTGCAACAAACTGTTGATGATGAATGGAAGAACCTGCTGATAACCGGCTGGAACAAAGCCGGCTGGTATGTTCAGCCACGTGCGGTCGGGGATCGCATAGCAAGAGTTATTGGCGCTGCTTCCGACACCGTTGTGGTGGGGGACACTCTGTCAATAAAGGTATACCAGGCATTGGCTGCCGGAATACAAATGAATCCAGAGCGCAAGGTGATTCTGACTGACTCTGGAAACTTCCCGACGGATCTGTATATGGCGGAAGGTTTGATCAGGAGTTTTGACCGTGGTTTGCAGCTGAAAATAGTCGAGCCGGAAGCCATCGCTGATGCACTGGATGAAACTATCGCGGTAATGATGCTTACTCATGTCGACTATCGGTCTGGTCGTATGCACGATATGGCCGAGCTTACGGACAAGGCGCATAGTCAAGGGGTAGTCGCGTTATGGGATCTGGCGCACTCTGCTGGTGCGGTACCTGTAGATCTTATAGCGTGCAATGCAGAGTTTGCCGTCGGTTGTACTTATAAGTATTTAAATGCCGGACCCGGTTCTCCCGCGTTCATCTATGTCAGGCCCGATATCGCAGATACTGTTGAGCCCGCATTGTCTGGATGGATGGGTCATAGTGCACCATTTGCGTTTGATCTCAAGTACAAGCCGGCACCAGAGATAGAACGCATGCGTATTGGAACCCCTCCTGTCATACAGATGGCGGCACTCGAAGCGGCATTGGATATTTGGGATGATGTTTGTATGCATGAGGTCAGAAAGAAATCGATTGAATTGACTGAACTCTTTATCCATGAAGTTGAATCGCAGTGTCCACAACTGACTCTTATCAGTCCACGTGATGCGAGCAGGCGTGGATCTCAGGTGTCTTTTGCATTTGATGAGGGATATGCCGTGGTGCAGGCTTTGATTGCAAAGGGAGTTATTGGAGACTTCCGGGCACCCAATGTTATGCGGTTTGGTTTTACACCGCTCTATATTGACAATGAAGATGTTAACAATGCCGTAAAAATACTGAAAAATATAATGGACAACAATCTCTGGGATCACGAGAAGTATAAACAGCGATCGGCGGTCACCTGATGACCCGAAAGCCAGATTCAAAAACTCCTGGTACGAGCACTGGCGATGTGGCTGATACTGAAATGGATTTCAGTACCAGGATGAGTTATAGCGACTACCTTGGTCTGGATAAGATTCTTGAAGCGCAAAATCAGCTAAGTGATACACATGACGAGATGTTGTTTATCATTCAACATCAAACTTCAGAGCTGTGGATGAAGCTTGCAATCCATGAGCTTGGCAGCGCCAGAGTAGCGATCCGCGAAGATCAATTCCGACGTGCGTTTAAAAACCTCTCACGCGTTTCAAAGATTTTTGAACAGCTAAACAGTGCATGGGATGTATTGCGTACCATGACACCTGTGGAATACTCGTCATTTCGTGATGATCTTGCTCAGTCTTCAGGCTTTCAATCTCACCAGTACCGGTTGATAGAATTCGTGGTGGGTAATCGTAATAAACTGATGTTAAAACCTCATGCTCACAGACTGGATATCATAGCGCTGCTGGAAGCAGAGTTAGAGGCTCCCAGTTTGTATGATGAAGCCATCTTCGCGCTTGATCGCAACGGTTTTAATGCAGCGCCAACACAATATGACTCATCAGCTGCGTATACCTATAATGATCGTGTAGAAGCAGCCTGGAAATCCGTTTACCAGTCTCCGGACAAATACTGGAATCTGTATGAGCTTGCGGAGAAGCTTGTTGATTTTGAGGACTACTTCCGACGCTGGCGATTCAATCACGTTACCACGGTGGAGCGTGTGATCGGTTTTAAGCGTGGCACAGGGGGTACCGGCGGTGTGCAATACCTAAAGAAAATGCTTGAGGTGGAGTTGTTTCCTGAGCTGTGGCGAGTAAGAACTGTGCTCTAGTGCATGCAGCTTGTCAGACGTGCTGTCTTTGACTGACCAGGCAATCATCGCGTGCCACTGACAGTCACAATCATTGATGATTAAAATAAACCAGGCTGCTGTGTGATAATTAGTCTGATATTGCCCACAAGAATCAAGAGAGGCCGACGGGAGGCTTTCAATATGGTTACATCCATCATTCTGCTCACAGTGGATAGATTAAAAGTAAATCAAGTAGCGCAGCAACTGACAGAAATCGCCGGGATCTCCGAGGTGTACTCAGTCAGTGGTAACTACGATCTCGTAGCTATTGCAAGAGTGGCAACCAATGAAGTTCTGGCTGATATGGTTACCAATAGTTTTGTTGATATTGATGGCATTTTAACCACCGACACCATGCTTGCGTTTAAGGCCTATTCAAAGCACGATCTTGAATCTATGTTCTCCGTGTAGACTTCTGACCACACGGTCTTTATAGACTCGTCGTTGTTCGCAACCTGATTTTGTTAGGCTGTTTTTATTCGGCGAAGTCCTGGCGAACAGTCTTTGCTGACGGTACAAGAAGGTGAATTATTCTCATACGCCGTCGCCGCGCGTCATATTTTAGCTATTTAGAGTTTGAACAGCAGGTCTTGTGCGGGTTATAGTGAAACATGAAATCCTTTACATCGGCATGAATATTTTTGTTGCCTTTTGATATTTCAATTAGCCCTGATGAAAGGAGCTTGTAATCGCCACAGTGAAAGAGGTTGCGCAGCGAGCGGGGGTGTCCACAGCGACAGTCTCGAGGGTTGTGAACCACCCTAATAAAGTTGATTCTACAACTCGCGATGCTGTTCAAAAAGTTATTGATGAGATGGACTACCGGCCTAATTCGGTAGCAAGAGTACTGGTTCGGCAGTCGTCGAATACGATCGGGGTCGTCATTAATCGTTTTTCGTCATCCTACTACGGGCACATGCTGGATGGGGTGGAAAGAGCGCTTTTCGATGTGGGTTTCAAAACCATCGCTGAGTCCAGCCGCGAAACTGGCAGCGGTGAACTTCGTGCCATAGATTCACTGCTCGACCGACAATGTGACGGTATCGTGTTGCATTCTGACCGACTCACCGATACGCAGGTAATCGGGCTTTTGGAAAAGCACCCGAAAATTATGTTGATGAATCGGTTAATACCGAGCTTTGCATCGCGATGTGTTTATGTGGACAACGTGCATGGCGGTACTCTTGCGGCATCGTATCTTTATGAGATGGGGCACAGGAAAGTCGTACTTGTAACTGGACCACGTGCTTTCTTTGAGTCTACCGACCGTTATAAGGGGTTTAGGAAGGAGTGGGAAAAAAACGGACTTAGTCTTAAC
>CAZQKJ010000393.1:0-4056 GCA_964593315.1 uncultured Granulosicoccaceae bacterium | reverse complement strand
ACATTAAACCAGCAAGCCATACAGGAAAGTTATTCATTATCAGAGTTACAAAATCAGCTGAATACAATATCCACCGACTCAAGGCTTGTACTGGTTGACAGCGACCATGAAACAAAACTCTCCTATCTATTGCGACCAAGAAAAGTACTGTCTGTCAAAACTGAGTTTATCTCTCACGAAGCCTATAAAACTATATTATCAAGGTTCCAACCGGAATTGATTATATCGACACAACCGGTAGACTCCTTCCCATATCACCATCAAAAAGACTCTACCTTAACCACAACTTATCTAGGTGAATTTTACACCTATAAAATTCACAATACCGTTATATCTCAAAACGGCACCTCGGATCGATAAGACATTCTCACTCCACTGTGAGGATGATTAAAGGTGATTTTTTCCGCATGCAGTTTTAGCCGATCCAGCGGTCGTCCGTACAGCTCATCACCATAGATCGGACAGTTCAACCCCTTACTATGTGCTGCGTGAACCCGTAGCTGGTGCGTTCTTCCAGTGTGCGGAAAGAACGCGATCCGGGTTGTGCTCCCATCACGCGACAGCACCTTGAATCTTGTGAGTGCAGATTTACCACGATCAAAACATACGATTTGCCGCGGCCTGTCATAAATATCAATACGTAACGGCAGCTCTATCTGCCCATGATCAGGTTCAAGAATACCATCGAGGACTGCTATGTAGCGTTTTTCAATCACTCTATCCTGAAACTGATGCTGTAGATTTTTATACGCAGACGCATTTTTAGCCGCAATCATCACACCCGATGTGGCCTGATCAAGACGGTGCAATAACATCACTCCAGATACTTCCGGGTATCGGAGCTTCAATCTCTCCTCAACCGAGTCAGTGAGCACTTTACCCGGCACAGACAATAATCCAGCTGGCTTCTCCACCACTACAATGTCATCGTCTTCATACAGAGTATGCGGATAGTCTGCAGAAAAATTAACTGGTTGCTCATGCAATGGCACCGAGCATGGTATTCCATTCAACATGTAAGGCAGCACCTTTCGACATCGGCTGCGACAAGCGGGATAATATCTCCCATGTTCCCGCAAACCACCTACCGGTGCTGCCCCCCACCAGAATTCGGCTAGTGCAATCGGTACAAGATTCCTGCTGTGGGCATATTGGAGTAATTTGACAGCAGCACAATCTCCTGCTCCCGAAGGTGGCAAGCCTTCAACAAAAAAATCGGTCATTACTGCAGTTTTACTATCTGCACTTCGAAGCTTATAACCTTCAAATAACTTTCTCTGAAGCTTGTTTGACTGTTGCTTTCTAGCCTTCTTGAGCGAGTCTATATTTTCCTGATACGGCTTCAGCCGCGCGTAGATAGACTCGATTCCATCTGTCAATTCTCGCTTTAATTCCCTGAACTCATATTTATCTCTACGACTTTCATCAGCCAGCGCATCCAGCTCCTCTGTATTTGCTGAAACACGTTTAACGCCTCGTGCTGCTTTTCTTTTTAGCGAATGGCTTTTTGCTTGATCGATTTGCACATTTGCATTCTTTTCAGCGTGCTGTAACTGAGTAGTCAGATCAAGATAAATTTTATCAGCACACGCATGATTGATTCTTTGTGATAAATCTGCCACTTGTGACTCGCCATCTGCCTGCAAGGCTCGCCTTTCTATCTGATCAAAAACAGGGGAAACAAAACCGCTTTGCTCCCAACTTTGCTGCAGCATACCGGAGAAACCGGACAGATATCCTGTGGCACCATCTGTATTACGAACCACCAAAACACCAAACATTTTTCCACCGCTCGGCTGTTCAAACAATCTCGCATCAGGATAATATTCCGTTAGCCTGTCCTTAAGCGATCGCGCTGCCTGAACTGCAACCTCATGAGGTCGTACATCGAACGGACTTGGGAAAATACGCGGTAAAGATGCCACAAACTCCAATGGATAAAACGCATTGTCACTCATCTAACTGGTGGCTTCATGCAACAAGTGATTGTCTAACATTGAATAAACCCTGAAGAAGACAGGCAAGCTGTAGTGTGAAAAAAAGTCAGTGACTTTATAATAAATTCGGTCAACTTCTAATAATAACTAATTTGCGCACGAATCACGCGGTATCACCTGGCAGAAACCGCAGCCTATCAGCTGAGCTTTATCTCACCAATAATCTCACGACTGGAAAAGCGATCGTCTATTTCGTCAAATAGCTCCTGAGCTACATCTAATTGTGCAAACACTTCAATTGAAATGACGTGTGATTCATCTGCCGGGTGTATTGGTTCATCCGGTTCGCTCTGCTGCTCCTCGGAATCCTCTTCCTCCGCCATTATAGGTTCAGCTTTTGGCTCTGAGGCAACTTCCGTTTGTTTCTTTTGTTCCGCTTCGAAGTAGTCGATTCGTTCCTCTATTGTTAAGTCCAGTTGTGCTGCGTCCATTAGCGCCAGTGAGTCCTGATCCTGAAAAACTGCACTGTATTTGTCATCAATTTCTTCAAGCTTTTTGGTGTTTTGGCTTATTTTTTCTTCGCGATCTGCAATTTCACCTTTTATCTGCGCCAGCAGCTTTGTTACGGCTTTTTGCATACTGGCGGTTGTGCGCTTGCCTTTTATCGCGTCCTCAAATGCCGACTTGTCTAACCAGGAATGCCTGACTGACTGCAGCGCATCACTCTGTTGCTGCAGGTATTCAATGACTGAATCAACACCTGAGTCAACTATCTCGTCTTTGATTTCGGCTTTTCTTTTTTTTATTTGTCTCTCCAGAGCTAGTCTGGCTTCACGTGCTTCTGCACTGACTTCATCAATGGCTGCAAACAATTTTTGAATTTCATTAGCTTGTTCAAGTGCAGATGTTTTGGCTTCTTTTAATGATTTTTCACCTGCCTTGATGATTTTTACATCTGCCTCTGCATTGGCAAAGTCATCGTCGGTAGCAAGCTCGGTATTGACTTTTTCCAGGCGCGCCAGCAAGTCATTTTTCCATTCGGAAAAGTTGGTGTCCGTTACTTCACCCGTAAGCTTGATTATCAGTTCGCTCATCACAGACCTTTTACTTTCCGATAAGGGATAATTTTACCTTAACTATCAACGCAAAAAAATACGAGATTATCTGCCAGACAAGTGACTTCGACAGGTTCCGGCCCCTGGGCAAGGTGACATCACAGACGCCACGCGGTAGCAGATGTAGAGAGTACGACGTACAACAGCTGACTTAAGCTTAACTCCGGAATAGTGTTACGTCAGCCAGCTCATGTGAGATAATAGTCATGGAGAGATCAGGCCAGGTGCCTGGCATGTTAATTAATTATTAAGCCCGGAGCACACACTATGTTTAGAAAATTGATCCAGGCCCTGAAGGGCGGCACTACTGGGAATAATAGCAATGAAAGAAATGCAACAGCAGCGGAACCCGTGATCTACAAAGACATCACCATCACGCCCACCCCGCTATCCGAGGGCGGACAATACAAAACCGCTGGCACAATCAGCCAGATCATAGATGGCGAAGAAAAAAGGACTGAATTCATACGTGCAGACAATCACAGCTCACTTGATGCAGCAGTCGATCACACAGTGAATAAAGCCAAGCAGATTATTGACGAACGGGGTGCAGCACTTTTTAACAGTGAACGCTGTTAAATTAATCCCGAGCCATCTGCACCCAAGCCCGATTGTGATCCAAGCGCCTATCATCAAACTTCCTATCATCAGAATGTGACACTGAACCCGTGTAAATCTCGATCACTCGGCAGGCTCCTGACCAAAGCCGGACCAAAGCCGGACAAGATCAGCGATTTACAACTAAACTACTCAAGTTCCTTTTTGCACCGCCAATAACCACCGAGATCGGCATTCAAAAAGGTTTGAAATACAATGAAGCTGCACCTGGCACTCTTGGTATCAACCAGCCTGGCTACCGCTGTATCAAACGCTGCTGATACACAACCACACACCTTATTACAGGCAACCGGCGTACTGGCTCAGTTCGCTGTACTCGAAGAATGGGTTGTTTCATCCAGCCAGGATCACGCCAGACGTTGTGGCTCAACACCACCACTCACAAC
>CAZQKJ010000392.1:0-4066 GCA_964593315.1 uncultured Granulosicoccaceae bacterium | reverse complement strand
ACCCTTATCACCGCAACCTCAGCAGTGCAGAAGCCTCGTTTGATGATCTGCCACAAGTGACGTTTGGCAATATTGGTGTCATAGCCGGATGGTTACGACGAGAATTTCCGTCACAACCAGAGTCGTGGGAAGTGCACCTGACAGAGAATGGTGTCAGCTCGAATGGACAGTCCAACGAATTCAGTCAAGACATTGCAGTCTGCAATTCCTATCGCAATGTACTCGGCACACCGGGTATGGAAAACTATATTTACCATCGTATGCAGGACCACCCGCTTGAGGTCAGCGGAGGAGCGGCACTCGGTCTCAGACGGGCCGACGGGAGCGCCAAGCCGGTGTGGAACACCTGGGCCAATATGAGTGGCCGCGGCAATCAACGTAATAACCTTGACTGTGGTTTTGAAAACCTGCCCTATATAAAACTCACCAGTAGCATTGGTACCAGCGGTGAATATCGCGCGTCCAGCCGTGTCGTGGGTGATCGATACAGCAGTGTGGATAACTGGTTTCTACTTCGAGAACCAGAAGCCAACACTCAAATGGCGTACGAGTGCCAATCAGGCGCAAGCTCATACGTGAGCCGTGATACCTACTGCGGCGGCGCGTTATCCTATGGACCAGTGGGGTACGTATACAACGCCCCTGCTGCAAATCGGGTACCGCTGTACACCTGCCGCGACAACGGCAATCTGATCAGCAGTGATGAGGCCAACTGCGGCAGCGCAGATGTGGTTGAGTTTATCGGCTATGTTAGAAAAAATCGCTAGTACTTAACGGGGTTACTACTTGCGGCTAAAAAACTTCTTACACTCGCTGGTCACTTTAATGACATCTTCTATGTCTACATCTTTGTGAAGTACAAGTCGCATGGTCTCGCCTGTGCTGACAATAATCTTTTTTGACTCAAGGTAGGCCGCAAGCTCCGTTGCCACCCGCCTGCCACACGGCAGAAAAACCATATTGGTTTGCACACTGTCTTCAGTCATGCGTAACTCTTCTATATCACATAGACCTTCAAAGAGTGCGCGGGCGTGATCGTGATCAAACTGCAAACGATCTACGTTCTCATTCAATGCCACGATACCTGCAGCGGCAATATAACCCGCCTGCCGCATACCGCCACCCAGCATTTTGCGCCAGCGTCTTGCCTGATTAATAAACTCGGCACTGCCACACAGAACCGAACCCACCGGAGCACAGAGTCCTTTCGATAAACAAACTGATACCGAATCAAAGTGCTGACTGATTTTTTTAACATTCACGCCATGCAGTACAGATGCATTAAACACCCGGGCACCATCGAGATGCAAAATCAGACCTTTTGAATCAACCAGCTCACGCGCTGCCGGAAAGTAGGCCATTGGCAGTGCCTTTCCATGAAAAGTATTTTCAATAGCCACTAGACGGGTTTTGGCAAAGTGAGGATCATCAGGCTTAATCACAGACTCAATAGTTTCAAGTGCGAGTGTGCCGTCTTCACGAGTCTCTATTGGCTGAGGCTGGATACTGCCAAGTACGGCCGCACCACCACCTTCATATTTATAGGTATGAGCCAACTGCCCAACAATGTACTCATCACCCCGCTGGCAGTGAGTTAGCATGGCAATCAAATTGGTCTGCGTGCCACTGGACGCAAATATTGCAGACTCAAAACCAAGCTTGTCGGCAGCAAGTGCTTCCAGTTCGTTGACCGTCGGATCAGAACCGTATACATCATCTCCGACTTTCGCGCCCTTCATGGCTTTTAACATCGACGGTGTAGGTGTGGTTACCGTGTCGCTGCGCAGATCAATCATTTGTTATTACCAGTTCAGTAGTCAGGCTACTTTAAGGAAGTACTGTTATAAAACGTATCCATCTCATCGATAAATGGCACGAGCCCGGATTTGTGCTCCACCACTTCCGCTCGATTCAATCCGTCAATCTCATGCGGAAAAACCAGCCAGCGATCCGTCTCGTGCAAATAATAATGCGGCACCATTGATGTTCTGTTTTTGGCGGGTTTAAAGTACGGTGTGGCAATCCTGATTTCCTCCGGTGTATTGCGCCGCGCCTTAGCAGTCAATGTATTAATAACGCCCTGTACACTTAATCCTGTGTCAAAGACATCATCCACTATTAACAGCGAATCATCCGCGTTTATGGTATCAATCAGATAGTCCAGTCCGTGAACCCGCACCGGTGCATCAAGACGACTCTTGCCACTGTAGGATGACGTACGGATAGAGATGTGATCAGTATGCACGCCATAAAAATCCAGCATCTCCTGCACTGCAATACCCACCGGTGTGCCACCACGCCAGACACCGACTATAAAGTTCGGGTGAAAGCCATCCTTCAGTATGTTTGTAGCGAGGCGCCAAGAATCCTCTAAAAGCGACTGAGCGGAAATAAATAATTTATCAGACATATCCGGTGCTCGCATCCGTATTCAGCGCCCGAAGCTCTGAATTGATTTGTATAAGTGTGTCAACAGGATGCTTTGAACCTGTGACCGAACGGCCAATAACCAGATAATCTGCACCATTTTGTATTGCGGTAACCGGTGTCATCACCCGGCGTTGATCAGAGACATCATCACCGGCAAGACGGATACCGGGTGTTACCTTGAGGAAGTCGGGCAACACATTGGATAGCAATTGTGCCTCCAGTGCCGAACATACCACACCATCGCAGCCAGCTTTATTAGATAAAGTCGCAAGCGCTATTACCTGCTCATCAATCGATTTGCTCACGCCAGTCGAACCAAGCTCCAGCTGATCCATACTGGTTAATACGGTCACAGCAATCAATAAGGGCGCCTTGCCGTTGATGCTATCAGCAGCATTTCGGGCGGCCGCCATCATTCGTTCACCACCGATCGCATGCACATTGACCATCCAGACGCCCAGTTCTGATGCAACACGAACGGCAGCTGCTACCGTGTTCGGGATATCGTGAAACTTAAGATCAAGAAACACTTCGAACTGCAGCTTCTGCAGTGACTCAACCACCGAAGGCCCGGCGCTGGTAAAAAGTTCCTTACCAACTTTAACGCGGCACAAAGCTGGATCAAGAGTCGCTGCCAGCTCAAGAGCTTGCGATGCATCGGGCTTGTCCAGAGCTACAATTATTCTTTTTTGATGATCCGGATCTTTCAACAGTTATTCTCCTTCAGCGCCAATAATCACTTTGACAGAATTCCAGTTTTCACAGCCCGGACAATGCCATTGAATTTCGTTGCATCGGTAACCGCAGCGATCACACAGATAGACCGGCTTTTCATCTGTGACATCACGAAGCATTTCTACAATTGACGCAACCTTTGCCTTGTCTCTCGGCCTGGTCAGTTCAAGCTCGTACTCAGCCCAGTCACGAAGCCCTTTTAATGACGGTCTTTTAGCGAGTTGCTCTAGAAAAAATTCAGATGCCTGCTCTTCACCTTCAAGCTTGCTGATCGAGTCACGAGCAAGCTTCATTACTGAATAACTGTTGTGTCTGCTGCGAATGTAATCAAGATGGGCGCGCAATACTTCCTTATCACCGTTTTCGTGCAGGGCAAAAAAATAGGACTCGGCAATCTCCGGTACAAGTTCCGGATGGTGTGCCTCAATGCTCTCAAAATGAGTTATCGCTTCAGGGTATTTCTTGAGCTCTATACAGTATCTCCCCAACATCACCAAAGCACGGCTGCAGTTCGGCTGCTCCTTAAGCGCTCGCTTCAACCATTTTTCCATCACCGGCAGGTTATCTTCAAGCCCTGCTACTGCGGCAAGCTCGCAACTATATTGTGCTTTCAGTGCATTTCTTTCTTCTACTGCCATCGACGTGCTGACATTGGCTAGCTCGATGGCAGCTTCCCACTCCTGCTGTTTTTCATACAGTCTGAGCAGGCTCGCTTGTGCCGCGGCATCATCAGGGTTGGCTGTGGCCAACGGCTTTAACAAGGACTCAACCCGATCAAGTAAACCCGCACCGGCATAATCGCGCGCAAGCTCAAGCTTAACCGTGCGTTGTTGTTGCTCAGACAAACTGCCGCGTTGCAGTAAATGTTCGTGAACGCCAATGGCGCGCGAGTATTCACCCC